>JAITJB010000008.1 GCA_031279155.1 Deltaproteobacteria bacterium
CCACCGAGGTCCTGACCGTCGATAACCAGGCCGATGGCCCCTACGGATACTTAAAACTTCTAAAAGAAGGCCGGGTTAAAGAAGCCCAAAACGCCATTAAGCTTCTTGAGATGAACGGCGGCGCCGGCTCTGGCCACGGCATAGGGGCCATATCCTGGAATGGCGACGTCCATCCGGATCAATTTTGGCGAAAGATTATCTTGGGTTCCATTAGGAAAAATAGCTTTCCCGAGATCTGGCACGATAGAACCAATCCCCTACTCATGGCCTTAAAAAACAAAGCCCCGCACCTTAAGGGCCGCTGCCAAATTTGCCGCTTTCTTAAGGTCTGCGGCGGAGGCTTAAGAGCTAGAGCCGCCTATTTAACTGGCGATCCCTGGAACCCGGATCCGGCTTGCTACCTAACTGACAGTGAAATCGCTTTAGAAGAGTCTTTAGATTTAGCGGCCAATGAGCTCAAACCAAAAGCCGCCGGTAACTTAGATGGCTGAGCATCCTAGATTGTCATCGCCGCGTTTGGTAGCCTGGGAGACAACCAGGGCCTGTAACTTATCGTGCCGCCACTGCCGAGCTACGGCCCAAACTACTCCCGCCGCCGGCCAATTAGATCCCGACCAATCAAGAACGCTTCTCTACCAGCTGGCCTCTTTTCCGGAGCCGCCCATGGTTATACTTTCTGGCGGCGAACCTCTGATGCGGCCAGATATCACTTCCTTAGCCAAACTTGGGACCGACTTAGGCCTTAGGATGCTTCTATCGACCAACGGATCTTTAGTTACCCACTCTCTGGCTAAAGATCTAAGGCGAGCTGGGATCAAAAGATTTAGCTTAAGCTTAGACGCCCCTGAGGCCGATGCCCATGATCAATTTAGGGGGCAGGCCGGATCCTTTGACGCTATTGTCTCTGCCGCTTCTATCTTTAAATCTCTGGATCTTCCATTTCAAATTAATAGCACCATCACCCCTCAAAACATCCTCCAAACCGAGGAAATCAGCGATTTAGCCGCTCGCCTTGGAGCCGTAGCTCACCACGTCTTTCTCTTGGTCCCTGTCGGACGAGCCAAGGATTGGAAGGAAGGCGAAAACCTCCCGGCTGATCAATACGAGACGGCTCTCATTAAGCTTAGAAAGCGTGAAGAATTTCTGACTTTAGAATTCAAAGCTACCTGCGCCCCACAGTACCAGAGAATTGGCCGTCAATTGGGCCTGCCTATCGCTAAAAGAAGTTCTCGCGGCTGCTTAGGCGGTCAGGGCTTTATGTTTATTGGTCACGATGGGGTAGTAGCCGCTTGCGGGTATCTACCGCTTCCAGCCGGTCACGTGTTAAATGACCACCCTGTTGAGATCTACAAAGATTCTCCTCTCTTCAACGAACTTAGAGATCGCACCAGATACCGTGGCCGCTGCCGTGAGTGTGAATACTTTAACGTCTGCGGCGGCTGTAGGGCTCGGGCTTACGCTTTAGGCGATCACATGGGCCCAGAGCCTCTGTGCCCCCATCGGCCAAAGCTTAATGAGGCTTTGCAATGAGCGGCCATAAATCCTCAAAAGCAAAATCTAGTGCCTCTAGTTTAACTCCTTTAGATCCCACTTCCTGTTTAGTCTTAAATATGGTCCAAGACGGTTTCCCGGTGACCAGTCGCCCTTACCAGATCCTTTCTGAGAGACTTCTAAAAGAAGCTAACCTAACTATTTCCGAAGATGAGGTCTTCTCTAGAGTTAATTTTTTAAGAGAAAAAGGCTTTATCAGGCGCTTGGGCGCCATCTTTAACGCCGGCCCTTTAGGCTACCACTCCACTTTGTGCGCCATTAAGGTACCCGAGCCGTTACTAGAAGAGATTGCCGCCCTGATAAACTCTAGGCCCGAAGTTACCCACAACTACGTAAGGGACCACGAATACAATGTCTGGTTTACCTTTGGCCACGATGAGCCTAGACAGTTAGAAGACTTCTTAGACCAACTCCGAAATGTTAGCGGCCTAAGTGACGTCTTGGTTCTGCCAGCCAAAAAGGTCTATAAAATAAAGGCTGTTTTTACTTTGCCCATTTAGGCCAGGCTACCCTTGCCTAAGTTGGCCTAAGTTGCGGTAATGCTCTAAACTTTGAGGCCGGTATTTGATAGCTTTCTAGTTGGCATTTTGCATCGCGATCCCGCGTTTTTCGTCAATTTTTCTTCTTGATTTTTAAACGTCTACTTGTTACAATTTTTACTTTCCGCAGGGCGGTTAACTCAGCGGTTAGAGTGCCATCCTCACACGGTGGAAGTCGGAGGTTCGAATCCTCTACCGCCCACCAGATACATATGCCGAAGTGGTGGAAATGGTAGACACGCCATCTTGAGGGGGTGGTGGGCAAAACCCGTGCCGGTTCGATTCCGGCCTTCGGCACCAATGTAAAATAATACCAAGCTCTGTTGGGGCTAGGTATTTTTTTTCGGCTTTTTTTTGGCTTCTGGTTGGGATTGCTTTTTGAATCAATCCGTTGAATAGTTAAGACGATTAGGCCAGGAGCTTTTAGGTAAGGTACTTTAGGCGCCAGACCACAAAAAGGCCCTGTTCATAGCTAAGCGGTTCATCTCGAACCCGATGGATACACTAGTTTCATTGATAATGATGGTGCGCCGCCCACGAACAACGAAAGATTTCTTAGATTTGCTTCCTTAGCCAAAAAGAGCAGCCCAGTTCTCAGCCAAGGAACCGGCTTGACTGGCTGTTGCCAATATACTTTTTGTCAAGCTGCTTTTTCCAGCGAACATTTGTACATGCTTGATACAGATTATCATATAATAAACTACCATAGTATAGGCTCAAATAAATATTTAAAATATGTTATTAGTTACTTTCCCTCTCTGTGACTTTTGCCGTTACCTTGAATGCCTACTTGACAGCATGTTTTTCTTGAACCACGGCTATTAAAAAAATGTGTTGACTTTATCGATAAATACCATGTAAACTGTAAAAGCCTCTATAAACGCCTCTTTGGGCGCAGCCCAACTTCGGCCCATAAAACCATTGGCTCCAAGTTGACCACCGCCTTGCTCAGTCCGTTTTCCGTAGTTTATTTAAGTATGTCTAAAAATAAAAGAATTATTTTAGATTAGTAAAATTTTTATATCTTAATCAATATTAACTAAGAAAGTTTCTTGTTGATTATTTAATTTTGTTTTTATAGTTAAACTAGGTTAAGAAAACCTCTGACGGATATCTCCGCCAGAGGTTTTTTTTTGCCCTTTGACCATATTTGTTTTTGAAATCTTAATATCATTGTATACCAACTAATATTAATAAATACATTATAATATATAAGTAGTGTGAAATTATTCAATTAATGGATATTTTTAACCGCCGTTTAGGTATTATCTGCCTAAACAACTAACCACCATGTCGTTTGAGGAGCGACATAAATTTCAAGGAGAAACAAATGTCAAAAGTCAACTTATCGCGCATCGCGACGTTTTTGGCTTTAATGGCGACCTTGGTTTGGTCCAGTCTAGCTTGGGCGCAAGATCAGAACCAAACTCAAAGTCAAAGTTTTGACCAAGACCAATCGTACCATCACGACAGTATCACTAGGATTTTGGTGACTTCCGACGGCCTCCAAGACGGTCGGGTCATTGACGCCTACATTATCAAAAACACCAAAAATTTCGGCGTCTTCACCAACACGCCACTCAAGGACCTTCCCTTTACCGTCAACGTGGTTGGCGAGGATTTCATGAACAATCTTGGCACCATGACTCCAAGGGACGTATTTAGGAGAATTCCCGGAATTGAGGACAACGCCCACTCGGAGATAAACGGGTTCAGTTATTTCAGGGCCCGAGGCATCCAGACGACCGGGACCAACAACCTCGCCCTAAACGGCGTTCCCACCGGTAACATCGGGGCCGTCATGTTTACCGAAGACCTTGGGTCAATCGAGGTATTCAGCGGGCCTTCTTCCTTCATGTATGGCATAGGCAACGTCGGCGGCATGGCCAACTTCAACACCAAACGGCCATTATGGGAATACGCGACTAAAATTAGGTATGGTACATATAATAACGGTTCATTATTTGCCCACGCCGATATTGGAGGACCAATAATAACCGATAAATTAGCATTTAGACTTAATTTATTGGTTCAAAATGGAAAAACAGCCATAAAACCACAATCATTAGATAGAAAATTAATAAGTGGCGCTTTAGATTGGCGCATTAGTGATGACCTCTTAATTCAATTTTATGCTTCTTATGGGGAACATTTTCAACAAGGCAGACAAGGAGCTTTCACGGCTGAGTGGGACAATCCCAAGGGGGCCTTGGTTATTGATGCTCCAAACAACACCGCGGATTATCGAACTTTCTTGCCTTTCATACCGGATCCCCCCGATCCCGAAAAATTATGGGTCTCCAAGGACACATTTAATGACTATAAAATATATCTTATAGGCGCCAATCTGCGATATAAAATTAACGACCAATTATCTGTTAGAGCAGCTTTATTAAACAACAGATGGAAACGCAAGACTTTAATGACTATAAATTTCTTCACACCCGATCCAGACATCTACATATATGGCGTAAGCCCATTGATTTGGGATAGAAAACATACCGGCGGTTACTTTTATTTTGACGGCAATTTTAACACCGGCCCGGTCGAGCACAAGTTGACCCTGGGATTTAACGGTTATTTCAAAGAGGAAATCGGCATTGGCTCGGGCGGTAGCTACATGGTATGGTATAGACCAAGTTTTTCATTGGCCAATGCCGTCAACAACAACTTAAACAGCCTCAATTTGTTTGCCCGTTTGGCTCCCATGTACAAACAATCCGATACGCTTAATTATAATGTTATATTAGCTGACGAGATAAAATTCAACGACCAATGGCAGTTATTCGCCGGCATTAGTCGGGTTTCATACCAGCTGAGAGGCTTTAACGCAGCCGGGGCCACGACCTCGGACTTCACGCGATCCGGGTTTACCCCTTCGGTGGCCCTCGTCTTCAAACCAAAACCCTGGCTCTCAACTTACGCCTCCTACATCGAGACATTGGAGTCGGCCGGAGTGGCGGGCGCAACGTACGCCAACGCCGGCGAAGTCATGCCGCCCATGGTCAGTAAGCAATACGAAATCGGGGCCAAGGCCAGTTATGGGGACCTGTATTTTACCCTCGCCCTCTATCAAATCGAACGGGCTTCGACCATGGTCGAAAATAACACCTTAACTTTGGGCGGTCGGACGAGGCACAAGGGGATAGAATTATCGGCCCAAACCCGGTTGTTCGAGTCTTTGAACCTTTATGGTGGGATAACTTTTAACGACGCCAAAGTCATCAAACACACTACCCGTTCGTATATCGGCAAGGACCCGGTAGACGCCCCCAAAATTACAGCTAAACTGTATGCTGAGTACGACCTACCTTTCCTGCAAGGGCTTACCCTGACCGGTTCCATCAACCACTACGGGGCGGTTTACACCAACTCGATCAACAATTTAAAAATTCCCGGACACACCATCGGCGATTTGGGCTTCAGGTATGCCGCCAACATCTTGGGTCAAGACATGGCCTTCCGTTTCAACGTTCAGAACGTGACCAACGAAAGGTATTGGTATGGCGGTTCAGGCTCGCATCTGGTTGTCGGTCAGCCCCGAAGCTTCAGCTTTATCGGGGAAGTTAACTTCTGACGATTGAGGGCCCGTGCTTAATGGGGCCATTTCGGGCGCGGCTTATATGGCCGCGCCAAAATTTATGGGTTTTTAGCGTGATTGGAAAACTTAAAACGTTGACGGGCTTAAAATATCTGTGGCCATTTTTGCTTTTAAATTTGGCGGCGATTTTTTTTGGCCTCTCCCCTGGACCTAGGCAAGCCTCAATGGCCCCGGAAAACGGCCAACCGGTCACCGACATGACCGACAGAACTGTTACGATTAAGGTTCCGGCCAAGACGGTTTTCATTTTAACCCCTATCCTCTGGCACTACCTATCCGTCACTCTCTCCGATGAGGCCATAGTTAAGCTCCCCCCTTACATGCTGGGCGAATTTAGGATTTCCGTCTTGGGAAAAATCTTTCCCGGTTTGGACGACAAATCCTTGGCTTTCACCGATTTCACCGGCCCGTCGCCGGTCAGCGTTGAGGAACTTCTGTGGAGCGACCCCGACGCCGCTTTGATTTGGGATTACATGTCCCGGGGGCCAGAACTAGTTAACCTTAAAAGTCTTTTAAAGATCAGCGCCGACGGCGGAGACAAGACCAAACTGTTTCGCCTTTTGGGCGAACTTACCGATCGAAAAGATCGGGTTGACTATATCTGGCAAAGGTTCAACCGAGAATACGACGAAGTCCTTTCAGATCTTGGCTCTTGCGGCGTAAGAAGAACCGTAGCCGTCATCGGCACCGATGGGTTCACCCTATGGGGACCGCCCAGCCAGAGGTATTTCACCTCCAATCTCGAAAACGTCTGCGGGGAAAACGTGGCCGTCAAGTTCGCCTCGCAAAACGGGACCCTAAACATAGAAAATTTGCTCGAGCTCGATCCCGAACAGCTCTGGCTAAACCCCTACGTCCTTCCTCAAACAAATCTAAACGTCCGCGATTTTTATGATGATCCTAGGTTTCGGGGCCTGAAGGCCGTAAAAAATCGCCGGATTTATCACATGCCCTTGGCCGCCTCCAGATTGGAAGGCCCCGTTGAAGTGCCTTTGTCCATCTTATGGCAAAGACTTGTCATGTTTCCAGACGTAACTTCAAAATTAGATTTAAGAGAAAAGATATATCAAACTTATTTTGAAGTCTATGGTTATCGGATGAATGATTCGGAAATTGACAATTGGCTAAGAATGGAAGAAAACTCTATTTCAGATCGTTACATTCAATTATTTGGTAAAAGTGATAAAAATGGACCAGAAAATCAAAGACCTTGAGCTTGATCGGCAATCTTCCCAAAAAACCGATACTTACAAAAGCCGATCCAGCTTAAGCTTAATGATAGCCATTCTTTTGGCTCTGCTTATAATAAGCATGATCCTCAGTCTCATGGTTGGCCGTTACAAAATTCCGGTCGGTCAGATCGTTGACATTTTAACCAGTTCCTGGCAAAGTCTAGATGTTTACGATAATCAGACCATTGTGATTAGGACTTTGCGGCTACCTAGGATTTTGCTGGTGGTCCTCTCGGGCATGGGTTTGGCCCTGGCCGGGGCGACCATGCAAGGCGTTTTCAGAAATCCCCTGGTCGGCCCGGAAATCTTAGGCGTCTCCGCCGGGGCCTCCTTTGGCGGTGTGTTGGGCCTATCGCTTGGTTTTTCGGCCGGCGCAAGCTTAATTCCCTTTTCCTTTACCTTCGGCTGCGGGGCCTTGGTCCTGGCCTTTTTCATATCCCGCTTGGCCCGGCAATCCAATAACCTTGGGCTAGTCTTGGCCGGGGTGGTCGTGGCCGGCCTCTTCGGCGCCTTGACCGGAATCATCACCTACATGGCCGACCCGGAAGCGAGACTGCCGGGCTTAGTCTACTGGCTCATGGGTAGTTTCGCTACCACCAACCGGGAATCGGTCGTTTTTTTGGCCGTCATATCCATCGTTACTATCCTACCACTGATGGGCTTGGCCTGGCGGCTAAACGTTTTGTCCTTGGGCGATACCGACGCCGCTTCCTTGGGGGTGAGGGTTGGGCTCATGAGATGGCTTGTGGCCGTTTTGGTTTCCCTGTTCGTGGCCGCTCAGGTGGCCGTGAGCGGGGGCGTAGGTTGGGTGGGGTTGGTGATTCCCCATTTGGGACGAATGTTGGTAGGCCCCGATCATTCAAGGCTGCTCCCGATTTCGGCGCTTCTAGGCGGGGTGTATCTATTACTTATGGACACTTTAGCCCGGACGATGACCTCGTTTGAGATCCCCATCGGACTTATGACCTCGGTCATAGGGACGCCGGTGTTCGCCTTCTTCTTCATCAAACTTCGCGGACGGGGCTGGACCAATGACTAAAAAACAAGGCATTTTTTCAACCGACGCGGCCATAATTGGCCGGGGTTTAGGGCACTATTACAACGAAGGCCAATGGGTATTTAAGGACCTTGATTTTTACTGCAAAGCCGGTTCCGTTCAGGCCATTTTGGGCTTAAACGGTTGCGGTAAAACCACCCTTCTGCGGATCCTTTTGGGGTTACTTAAGCCTAAGGAAGGAATCGTGGAAAAAGTCAGTCATCCGGCTTTGGTGCCGCAACTGTTTCAAGCAGTGTTCAGTTTCACGGCCATGGACATGGTGCTGATGGGCCGGGCCAGGAAAATCTCCCTTTTCGGTCGCCCCACCCGCTACGACGAGAAATTGTGTTTAACGGCCATGGAGCGCTTGGGCGTGGCCAACTTGGCCAACCGTCCCTACACGGAATTGTCCGGCGGCCAAAGGCAACTGATCATTCTCGCCCGGGCCCTGGCCTCTGAAGCCCGCATCCTTATTTTGGACGAACCGGCTTCGGCTCTCGATCTAGCCAATCAGGCCATGCTAATAAGTCGAATCAGAGAACTTAGTAAGTCCGACGGTTACACGATCATCTTCAGCACCCACATGCCCCAACAAGCTTTGGCTGTGGCCGACGACGTGCTAATCATGAAGGTCAACGGGGGCGCCCTCTTTGGCCCAACCAAGGAGGTCCTCACCGAAGAAAACCTAGCCAAGGCCTTTGGTACAGAGGTTAGAAGGGTGGTCTTTGAACGGGACGGGAAAAAAAGCGAGGCTTTGGTGTCAGTTTTTACCGAGGATTGACAATATCCTTTGGCGTCCAAACGCCAAAAGGAAGTACCGCGTCCCCCAAAATAATACACCCACGCCGGCCAAGGCTTTCCAATAACGCGAACATTGATTTAACAAAGCGCGGCCTTTTGCGTCTTTTGGCCGCGCTTTTTTTGCCAAAAACCCATTCTGCCGGCTAACTTTGGTTCCGGCATTTCCCGAAAAGCCCCCACCTGTTTATGACGGCTTAAGCACAAAAAATAGCCGGAACCATTTGACCAATAATTGCCGGATGCCTTGTCCAGACAACT
>JAITJB010000019.1 GCA_031279155.1 Deltaproteobacteria bacterium
AATAAAACAGCCATATTGGCCTTTGGCCATAGGCCCGACTGATTGGTTATTAGGGTTTTTTGGTCGAGATAAGTTCTCATAACAACAAATTTACCTAAAAACCGTTTCAAAGGCAAGTGATTTTCAGAGCTTTTCTAAGGCCCACAATAGACGCCTATAGCCAAAAAGACAAGGCCCTCTTAGAGGGCCTTGGTTAAAGTCAGTTTAAGCCTCTAGCCGTCGGGGGGTGAGCGCGACAGCTAGGAGCAGGATATATCTTTGGCATTTTATCAGAAGATACCGTAGAAGCTCTTTTTGATAATGCTATCGGCCACCTGTTCGGAGCTTACTTGATAGCTGCCGCTGGCGATTTTAGCCGTCAGTTCCGCTACCTTTTCCGATCTCGTGTCAGGGGCTAAGGTAGCCAGTTCTCTGGCTTTAGCGATCAAACGCGAGCGCTCGGAAATGTTGACCTTATCGCTTTGGGCCGAAGCGGTCGTTTCGGAGGCATAAGTCTCAGCCGAAGTCTTATCGGAACCAGAGGAGCCTGGCTGGACTTCATTGCGGTTAATCTTAAGTGGTTGGGCATTGGGATCGATTTTCATGGCGTTCACCCCCGGCCTAATGGGCAGGTAATAAAAAAATAATCTATTTTTTAGGCTCTACTTTTGACTCATTGAGAGCCTGGGTTTCTAAATCTTCATCAAAATCATCTGGAAAATCTTCCGGCGACCGGATGGGCGCCCGAGGCCCGAGCATGTTCCGATCTATTAATATAGTAACTAGTTTTTTCAGCTGACGCCAGAGTAACTTGTTACGGGCGCGATCGACAAATGGATCGACAAATAGATCGCCAAATTGCTCGCCAGAAGAAACTTTTATAGCATCAATTGAAGCCCCGCTAGAAGCATCGCTTGAAACCGCGCTAGAAGACGCGCTTAAAGCATGGCTAGGATTTTCGGGAGCGGCTTGGATATTGAGATCTAAAAAGCTGATCTCGCCGGTCTCGTTTTTGACCCCCAAGGCCAGGCCTTCTATACCGAAGTTTTGTCCAATTTGGGCTAAAGCAACGTAAGCCGGGTTAGCTGAGCTAAGATCGCCTCTTTGAGGGTGGTTTCTGGCTTGGTTGACCAATTCGGCGATGGCGTTGCGGCCAACTTTTTCAACCACCAAAGATCTGTGGGAGCGGACAGGCGGTAAATCGTGAGCCGCTAGTCCTAAGGCTCCACCTACGGCCTCCCTCAGTTGGGCGGCCAGGGTCCGCACGAGTTGACCTATTTGACCAGGTTTGTCGGTCACTGGTTGTGTGCCCCCCTGCCTTGATTAACTTATCGGCAAACCCTGGTTAAGACTTTAACGGGAAGCGAAGATTTTTTCCACATTTTTTTTCGTGTTGCTAAACCTAAAGCCAATTAAGGAGTTAGAGGCGTCTTAGGCGGCGGTCAGAAAGACATAAAATAAATTTTAATATTCTTCTATTGATACTTTAAGCTGGCTAATAAAGTTTAAGCCGCAAGCATTGGCCATTAAGGACCTATAAGCTCTGGCCTATTGATAGCAAAACAAGGGCCAATTTTTTTGCTTGAATCTGATGGTCTTGGTATTTTGGGTTTTCTTTCTTTGGAGCAAAATTTTGCAGCTTGCTTTTGGAGCTTAATTTTGGAGCAAAATTTTGCAGCTTGCTTTTATATTTTAGTTTTGGGTCTTGTTTTTGCATTTAGATATTTTGCTCTTGTGAGCTTGTGATCTTTTGACCTTTTGATCTTTTGGCCGTTTGGGCTGGCAAAAAAAGGCCAGTTTATTAGGTCGGCATTTTTTACTGGCACGTTACTTGCTTAACTCCATATTTGGCTACATTGGCCCAATGAGAGGCCCCAACTAAAGCCTTAGCTTATAACATTTATAAACTGGCCCTAAGGCAATAAAACACCGAGGTAAACCTCTATGACCGCCATCGATCACCCTAAGGTTACAGCCCTCATCTCCACCTTCAACCGCCCGCAGTACTTAGCGGAATCCATCAGCTCCATTCAAGCTCAGACCATGCCAGATTGGGAGCTTATCGTCTTAAATGACGGTGGGGTGGACGTGGCCCACGTGGTGGAAAAATTTGCCGACCCTAGGATCATCTACGTCCCGGACGACAACAACCGCGGTGCGGCCATTCGCTTCAATCAAGGCCTTAAGATGGCTACAGGCGATTATATTTGCTACTTAGGCGACGATGATACCTTCTATCCCAACCACTTTGAGGTTCTCTCCAAAGCTTTGGACGAAAACCCTGAAGTGGGTTTAGCTTACTCAGATCTCTACGCTGTCTCCTCTATTGCCGACTCCAAAACCGGGAAGAGACACATATTAGATAAGCAGATGCTGGTCTCGCGAGATTTTAACCGCGAGTTCATGTTCCACTATAACCATGTCCTCCACGTAAGCCTGATGCACCGTAGGGAGGCGGCTCTTCGGGTCGGCGGCTTTGATGAAGAAGTTAAGGTTTTAATCGAATGGAGCCTTAACCGCCGCCTGGCCTTTCTCTACGATTTTAAGCATGTGGAAATCCCAACCGGCGAGTACCACATGGCCGTCTTTAAGTCAGATCGCATCTCCGTAAGAGAGAGGCGAAATAAAGAGAGCTACCAGCATAACCTCCGCCGCATCCGCTGTAATCTCCCAGATGAGCCTTGGGCCAAGGTTGAGACCATTGACCTATTATATCTGGTCGATAGATGGGGCGAAAAACTAAATAATCACATTAAAGAGATAATCGATAATTTTGACCACCCCTTAAGGATTAAGCTCATCGGAAATGGCACGGGTTTATCTCTCGAAGAATCGTGGGCCAGCATCAAAGAACTAGCGCAATTAAAAAATATCGAGATAATGCGCATACCCCAAAAGACAACGCCGGTACTAGCCTTCCGCAAAGCGGCCAAGCAGTCGAGAGCTAAGTTCTTGTTTTTAGTTACCCCGGCCCTTCAGGCCGTCAAAGCGCCTAGGCGGCTTTTTGCGGCTATAGAATCATTTAAAAACGATCCTGAGCTCAAAAGCATGCGCTGGGCCATCCCGGGCGAGGAAAAGGAAATCTCGGTCTTCGAGTGCTTAATCTACCGCGATTATTTTTTAAAGTTCACAAAGCCAACTAGTAAAAATCCGGTCGTCATTCCTTCGGTCATTGCCACGCCACCCAAGGGTTTTAAGTTTGATATCCTCTATAGCGAATACCAAAAGGTCTTCGGCCAAGGCGATCTGGAAAAAGCTCGGCCCATATTGGAGGCCATTTTAAGCGAGAAAACCGGTTTTCCCCACATTCAATTTTTGATTAGCGATCTCTTTAATATCTGCCTTAAGATGGGCGACTACGATCGGGTCGAAAAAGAGATCCACGAGCTGATAAGTCGGGGCTATCTGACTGACAACTATATGCGTTTAGCCCAATTAAAGACCATCCAAAAAAAGTGGCTTGAGGCCATTGAAGCTGGTTTAAAAGCTTTTGAGAGTTTATCGCTAAGCTTTGAGGACTTTGAGGCTGAATGCTTTCCCTTTAAGCTTTCCAATGAGCTCAATAGTTTTAAGCTCTTTATGAACATGGGCCAAGCTTATATTCAGATCGGAAGTTACGGGGAGGCGGCCAGGTTCTACCATCTGGCCTCCAAGCTCAAAAGCGATAGCTACAAGCCCTTTTTGGGCTTTAGTAAAACTTATCTGGCTGCCGGACAGCTGGAAAGGGCCGAAGGGGCCATGGCTCGCCTGCCAAAGGAGGGCAAGGAAGATCCTGAGACCCACCGGATCTTAGCTACCATCTGCCAGAAGCGTAAAAATTTGCCTCTGGCCTTCGAGTGCCTCAAAACGGCCTTCGAGAAAGGCCCTGATGATGAAAATAACGTTGAGCCCTTCTATTTTGTCGGCGCCGCTTTGGGCCGCTGGCAGGATATGGTCGAACCCCTAAGGGTCTTTAACCTCAAAAAGGAAAATTGCGTCCAGGCCCATGCCAGGCTTGCGGCCATCTACTTTAACCTTAACGATGAATATCTGGCCCGCGAATCGGCGACAAAAGCCCTAAGTTTGGACCCCAAAAATCCCATCGCGAGAAGCATCTTAGATCGGCTAAACTCTTTGGCCGCCAAGAAGGCTGATGCGACTACTAGCCCTACGGCCAATGACGGACTGCTTTTAGATAATAGTGGTCTTATGCCCGGTATATTAGATGATAACCATATTGTCTGGTAGCCTAAAGAAACAGCCCTTAAAAATAATATCTGGAAATTTTCGTTGGCGCTTAAGGTTTTGGGCTCAACTAGCCGATAAATAAGTTAGACAAGTTTTTTAACTTGGCCAAAGACAAATAAGGGGTAAAACATGTCCAGCACAACAGGCGTCATCTCCGGCAGTATTAAGTGGACAGGCTTAGCTTCGGGCACTGACTTTGCGGCTGTGGTCGATAAACTGATCGCAATTGAGCAGCGGACTATTACCCGCCAGGAAACCTGGAAGGCCGAGTGGCAGGCCAAAATTCAGGCCATAAGCGATCTTAATACTAGGCTTGTTTCTCTTAAGCTCGATGCCGAGTCTAAGGACATTAGAAGCGAGCTCTTAAGCCGAACTTCTTCGGTCAGCGATGAGTCGGTTATTAGCGTTATCAATACCTCTACCGCCCCTTTAGGCTCTTACGACGTAACGGTTGGAACTAGTATCCAAGAAAAGTTGGCCAGTCATAGCGTTAAAGCAACCGATCTCTTTGGCGTAGATGGCAACGCGTTAAAAATTCAGATTGGGACCGACGCCACTAACGCCATTGAGCTAAAATTTGTGGCCGCAGGTGCGGCCGACGATCCCGACGAGATCGAGGAAAACGCTACCATTGAGCAAATTTCCGACGTCATCAATAATTTGGTCGGTTCCCTCTCCCCACCTTTGACCGTAGGCCTTTCGGCCAAGGTCATCGATGACAAAGTAGATGGGTCAACTTATACCAAGCGCATGGTGCTTACCGCCGATCAGGGCGGCTCAGCTAACAAGATAACAGTGGTAACCGATCTAGCCGGCTTAGATCTCAACTCAACTTATATAGATAAACCGGTCTATACTACGTTTTTGGGATCTAACGTTGAGGTCGGCATCGCTACGACTTCAAAATATGTAGGGTCAACAAATAAAACCATAACTTTCGCCGCCGGCAATACCGGAACCCTAGGTAAAGACGATGTTGAGATCCAATGGGCCGATACCGAAGGCAACACCGGAAAATTTACCATAACCGCCGCCGAATACGCCGCTGACAACACTAAAGCCTACGAGATAATCCAGGGTTTAGAGATAACCTTCACCGGGCCTTTGGGCGGAACGCCGGGTATGATGGTCAAGGCTGAGTCCTTCACCATCGACTGCCAGGCCCCGATATTGCAAAAGGGGCAGGACACCGGGGTGGCCCAGACAGCCAAATTGGTCCATAGCGGCTTCGTCGATCAGATAAGCCCCATCCACAGCGGGTCCTCAACTCAGTTTACCTATGTCTACAAGGGCGTGGAACACTCGGTTACGGTTGGCGATAATACCAGTTTAGGGACGTTAGTTAATCTCATTAATGAAGACACCAATAACCCCGGGGTCACGGCCAGCGTGGTTAACGACGGCCAGGGCACGTCTACCTCATACCATTTAGTTTTGACCGGTAATGACACCGGGGCCGGAGCTACCCTCTCGGTTAAAAAAAGCGATCCGCCAATTAGTAACTTTAATACCGATCCCCTAACTAATGCCTTTACCGTGGCCCGTGAGGCCTCAAACGCCATGGTTAAGGTCGACGGATTTCCGGCGGAATCTGACACCTGGATCCAGAGAACGACCAACGAGGTCTCTGACGTTATCGATGGGGCCGTCTTCACCATCAAGTCAGCCGGCACCTCAACTTTAACCGTCAGTAACGACCCCTCGGCTATGAAGGATAAGATCGTCCAACTGGTCAATTCGATAAACTATTGTAAGACCTATATCTTGGAAAACACCAAGTGGGGCGGCTCAAATTTAGAAGTTGATATGAACGAAAGCGGCGAGGTGGTAACCAGCCGCGAAACGGCTAACGGTACGATGATCGGAAACTATGGTTTTCAGATCTCGCAAACTAAGTTAGACGATTTCATGAATAGATCGTTAGTTCCCATCTCCGAAAACCCGGGGCTCTCAACTAAAGAGAAAATGGAAAAAAGGGAAAAATACTACGAAGATAACGGCCTAATTTACACCACCATGTCCGATATCGGCATTACCTCGGATCCCGATAACCAGGGTTTGTACAAAGTTGAGGAAAGTAAGCTCCTTAGCTGCATCCAAGAAAACCCTGAGGCGGTTATCAAACTTTTTACCTTTACCGATGAATATACCGATGTCGGTAAAGACGGCAAAAGCAAACCGGTCAAGATCCAGGGCTTCTGCGTTAAGGTCGTCGAAGATATGACCTTACTAACCAGCACCACCGACGTGACCGATGAGGACGGCAACGTCGTCCAACAAGGTAAGGGCATCATGGTGACCCTCCAGGAGAACTACGAGGGGATCATCGAAGGCATCAACGCCAAAATCGCCCGTGAGGAGCGTAGAATTGAGGCAGTCCGGAACCGTTTAACCGACCGCTTCAATCGGCTAGAAACGGCTCTTCAGACGCTCCAAGACAAACAGTCTCAGCTTGAGTCGTCACTGGCCTCTTTGGACACAAGTAGTTCTTCAGACTAAAGAAGCTCCTCAATGATTTGGGGAGCACATATAAATGATTAAAGGGTCAGTTCTGACCCTGGCCAAAAAAGGCCGCGAAAATATACCCGCCAAAGAAGCGGGATAGGGGGCATCATGAACGCCTACGGCAGCGAAATCTATCGTCAGACCCAGGTCACCACCGTGGACAAGGGAAGACTTATCATCATCCTCTACGAAGGGGCCATAAAGTTCATACGGGAAGCCATCAAGGCTCAGGAAGCTGGCGACATTCCGTTAAAGGCCTCCTCCATCAACCGGGCTTTGGACATCATTACCGAGCTCAACCAATCTCTAAATATGCAGGAAGGCGGCGATATCGCCCTTAATCTGCGAAGGATCTATAAGTTTTGGAACGATCACCTTCTTAAGGCCAAGGTCAATCGCGATGGCCAGGGGTTAAGCGACGTTGAGGCCATGATGGTTTCTCTGGCCCAAGCTTGGCAAGTCGTCTGTCAGGATCCCGAGGCCGCCAAGGTCACCCCCAAAGATCCTCCGACCAGAGCGACCACGGCCCCGGTCAGAACTCTTTAATAATAAGCTTAAAAGCCAAGAAGCAAGAAAGTAAAAAAAAAGAAAGCCGGGCATTATTTTAATAATGCCCGGCTTTCTGGCTTTTAAGGAGCTTATAGTTTAAAGCGTATCGTTAACAGAGGCTTCGGCTAAGGTGCGCATCCAATTGTAGTGGTTGACCGCGCAGTCAATTAGGCCCATGGCCACAGCCGCGCCGCTGCCCTCGCCCAACCAGAGATCGAGATCAAGTAAGGGGGCGAGTTTTAGGTGATTTAAAACGGCCTGGTGGGCTTTTTCCTTGGAGCGATGTCCGGCGATAAAGTACTTGGAAATGCCAGGTGAGAGTCTTTCGGCTAGTAAGGCGGCGGCTGCTCCGATAAAGCCGTCAATGACCACGGCAGCTTTCCTGATGGCGCCCCCTAGGTAGACCCCGGTCATGGCGCCGATTTCCAGGCCGCCGACCTTGGCCAAGATGTCGATGGGATTTTGGGGATCGGGCTTGTTAATTTCTATCGCTCGCTCGATGACCGAAGCTTTGTGACTAATTTTATCAGGGGCTAAGCCAGAACCCCGGCCAGTAGCCTCCTTTGGCGATAGCCCGGTTAGGATGCTGGCGATGGCCGATGACGGTGTGGTGTTTCCGATACCCATTTCGCCGGCGGAAACCAGATCCAGCGGCGGTTGGGATAAGACGACGTCAATACCGGCTAAAATAGACTTATAGGCTTCTTCGTAGGTCATGGCCGGGCCTTGAGCCATATTTTTGGTGCCATAAGCGATTTTAGCGTCAATGCGTTTGGGGTGAGGCGTAAAATCGTAGTTAATACCCACGTCCAAAAGTAAGACGTTAGCCCCAACGGTTTTACCGATAGAGGTTATGGCCCCGCCGCCCTCCTGGAAATTGGCTATCTGCTGGCGGGTGACGTCTTTGGGGTACGGGCTGACCCCTTCGGCCACCACCCCGTGGTCTGCGGCGCAGACCACGATGAGCTTACTAGCCGATCTCGGGTGGAGGCTGTTTTGGATGGAGCACAATTGAATAGCCAATTCCTCCAAGCGGCCCAGAGAGCCCCTAGGTTTGGCCAGATCGCTCTCCCTTTGGGCGGCGATGGCGGCCAGAGCCATGTTGGGCGGAGTAATTTGGCTTAAGTGGGCTTTAAGCTTTTCTTCGAAGTTCAAAATTAATCCTTAAAAGTCAGAGGCTTAAAGGCCTTTGTCAGCCATTAGGGCGGCTAGATCGCTAACGCGGCAGGAGTACACCCACTCGTTGTCAGACCAGCTAATGACCTTGGCCAGGTTGCCGTCGAGCACTTGGCAAAATGGACCGTCGACGATGGACGATAACGGGCAGCCCTTGTAATCCATAGAGACCAGACCCTCTTCGTCGTAGCCCATGATGCCCTTAAGAGGACCTTCGGCAGCCTCTTTTAAGGTCTTACGGAGTTCTTCGGTCGTTATCTTCTTAGGCAAGATAGCCGTAAAATCGACCACCGAGACCGTGGGCGTGGGCACCCGTAGGGATAAGCCGTCAAATTTACCGGCCAATTCCGGGATGACCAGGGCTAGGGCCTTGGCCGCGCCGGTTGAGGTGGGGATAATGTTTAAAGAAGCCGCCCTGGCCCGCCTTAAGTCTTTGTGCGGCAGATCGAGGATGCGCTGGTCATTGGTGAAACTGTGAATGGTGTTCATAAGGCCTTTTTCGATGCCGTAGGCCTTAAAGAGGGCGTAAACCGGGGGCGCCAGGCCGTTGGTGGTGCAGCTGGCGTTGGAGACAATGAAGTGCTTGGCCGGGTCGTATTTGTCGTGGTTGACGCCTAAAACGATGGTTATGTCCTCATTTTTAGCCGGGGCGCTGATGATGACCTTTTTGGCGCCGCCGCCATCGATATGGGCCTTGGCTTTCTCGGCTTCGGTGAAGATCCCGGTGGACTCCACGACTAAATCAACTCCCAACGACTTCCAGGGGATTTCCTTGGGGTCTCTCTTATCGAAGTTTTTGACCTCTTGACCGTTGATGAAAAAGCTGTCGCCCTTGACTTCGACGGTTCCAGGGAAGCGACCGTAGTTGGAGTCGTATTTCAGAAGGTGGGCGTTGGTTTTAACATCAAAAAGGTCGTTGACCGCGACAACTTTGAGCTTGTCGGGGTGACGCTCGATAATGGCCTTGACCACTTGGCGACCGATACGACCGAAGCCATTGATGCCGACGTTGATAGTCATAGTTCATCTCCTAAATTAAATGGTTTACAGAAAGGATCCTATGGAGCCTCCCCGGGTGGTGGCACCTGGCTGATAAGGTATTGACCCGCAAACTAACGTTAATTCCGGGCCGTGTGACTCTCCAAAAAAAGCAAATTTAGCCGATAAGATTCTTGGCTCTTAAGAACACCTAAGCCTTTAGGCTGTAACTAGATTCTAACCTAGGAGGGCCAGAATTTCCAGATAAAAAATCATGTTAAAAATAAAATTATTCTAGATATTTAAGTTCTTTTAATATTAAATTAGTAAAAAAATATAAATTAAAAGTAAGTTCCAAGCTAGCTAAGGCCAGAGGATTGGCCTAGCCTGCCAGCTCGAGATTGGGGATAAAAGGCTTGAGATTTAAAGGCTTAGGACTTAAGGGATTGGTTTAAAGGCCTGAGATTAAAAGGCTTGAGATTTAAAGGCTTAGGACTTAAGGGCTTGGGACTTAAAGGCTTGGGATTTAAGGGCTTAGGATTTAAAGGCTTGGGGACTTAAAGTAATTAAGATTCTAGTTGATAATTGGGAAAATTTTGTTATAATCGTAATGCCAAGGCCAACTAATGTGAGCTTTTATTTGAGCTAACCAAAGTTGCCTTGGGGCAAATATTACGGCTATAACAAATTTATTTGGCCAAATAACAGATTCTAGGAGGCTCTCGAAAGATGCATGATGGGGACAAATTTAAAGGCGATCATAGGGACTACTTTTTTAACGATCCATTTCCGGTAAATTCCTTAGGCCTTAAAGAATCGTGGCGGATGTTTTCGATCATGAGCGAATTTGTCCGAGCTTTTACTATCATGAGCGATGTCGGGCCATGCATCAGCATATTTGGATCGGCTAGGAGTCGCCCTGGGGCCAATGATTACGCTATGGCTGAAAAGACAGCTAAACTTTTGGCCGAAAACGGCTTTGGCGTCATAAGCGGCGGCGGCGGGGGCATTATGGAGGCGGCCAACAAGGGCGCCCATGAAGCCGGCGGGCTATCGATTGGCCTAAATATCGAATTGCCCCACGAGCAGGTTCCCAACTCCTACGCCAACGTTACGATGAATTTTCACTATTTTTTTATACGAAAAGTTGTCTTTATCAAATATAGCCAAGCCTATATCATCTTTCCCGGCGGCTTCGGAACCCTTGACGAATTGTTTGAATCCTTAACCTTGATTCAGACGAGGCGCATTAGAACCTTTCCGGCCTTCCTCATGGGCCGGGATTACTGGTCTGGTCTTTTGGATTGGATGAAGGAGCGCATGTTGGCTGCCGGTAATATCTCGCCTGAGGATTTGGACATCTTTACCTTAGTCGATGAGCCGGAAGAAGTAGTCAAGCAAATTAAGCGCTTCCTCGTTCTGTAAGTTTTTTTACCATAAATAAATCGAGGCTTTTATCTTGATTATGCTGCCTAAGATTAAATTAAGCTTAATACTTCCGATAATTACGCTCCTAGCTTTGACCTTGACCGGCTGCGTGGTCTCTGGCCCCAGAGAAAAAGTTCCGCCCATTAGCCAAGAGACTCCGCCCTCAATAGGCGATCCTTTTGAGGCCAAGCCCCTAACAGGCGTGCCCGAGCCCTTCGCGCGCCTAGCCGGGGCCTTGGTGGCCAGCGGCCTAAATAGAAGTAAGGTCGTAAGCTTTTTTAATTCCCCTGAGCTTACCTTCAATCCCTCGCCCATGGAAGCCAAGCTAAGGGAGCTTTTTGGCATTTTTTACCGATCCGATCTAACCCGGGCCGTTCAGGAAAAACTCTGGCAGTTAGGTTATGATGTAACTATCGACAGCCGATATGGGTCAATGACCTCTAAGTTTATTAAACAATTTCAAAATGACCACGGCCTTAGCCCTGACGGCCGGGTGACTGACGAACTCAACTTAAGGCTAAAAGTAACCTTAGCCGCCGCCAAGGTCCGCGATCTCGCGGCCTATAAGCCGCCGCCAACGACGCCGCCCTCGAGATCCCAAACCTATCAGCAGTTTACTAATCAGACGGCCATAAGGGACATCAAGGCTTTCTATGAGGCTGACCGTCCATTATTTGCCAAGATGGAGGCACGTTTTGGCGTGCCAGGACCCCTCGTAGCCTCCATTATGTGGATCGAAACTGGTTACGGGAGGTTTTTTGGCCGCAATCGGGCGGCCTTCTCCTTGGCCTCCATGGCCGCCGCCACTGATTACCGATTGGTAGCCTCAAATTTAACCGACATCGATACCAACAATGAAGCCAGGACCTTTTTGGCTGACTACGCCCAAAAGCGGGGGCGCTGGGCCTTTGGCGAACTAAGGGCCCTTTTGGTCTACGCTTGGGATAACGGCCTAGACCCTTCGGTGTTTTTGGGATCAATATACGGGGCCATTGGCTACGGACAATTCATGCCCTCTAACATAGGTAAATTTGCGGTAGATGGCGATGGAGACGGCCGCATTGATCTCTTCAATAAGGCTGACGCCATCTTTAGCGTCGGTAAATTCCTCGCCGATAGCGGCTGGCGAGGCGACATGAAAGACGAGGAAAAACGCCGTAAGGTTATCATGCTCTACAACCGAAGCGGGGTCTACGTCAATACGGTTTTGTATGTGGCCTCCATTTTATCTAACCAGAGCCAAGGGATATAACCGAGATTTATGCCAAGCCAGGGCCAGGGGATATGACCGAGATTTATGTCAAGCCAGGGCCAGGGAATATAATCAAGAACCAAGACATGTGACCGAGATTTATGGATAAAACTGGCTAAATTTTTTTCTTGACTAAACCACAGACTTTGTGTTACGTTTTTACCGTCAGGTTCGCTTTTCTTTTTTAAAAAAAGAAAGCCCTAAGAGGGAATCCCGTGTAACTCGGGAGCGGGCCCGCCGCTGTAACCGGTGACAACGAGCTTTTGGCGCCAAGAAGGCGCCGCCACTAACTTTTCAAACGAGTTGGGAAGGTGTAGCTCGAAGGATGATCCGGGAGCCAGAAGACCTGCCTGACAGTCATACACGTCCTTCCCCGAGGTCCGGGAAGCTGATGCTATTATCAGTTTAAGTTCCCGGATCCTCCTTATCTATAAGTTGGTTCGGGTTTTTTATTGTCTTTTCGCTTTATTGTCTAATTGCCTTTTGTTTTAATGTCGTCGGTCTGAAAAGGGAAACCCCGTGAGAATCGGGTGCGGTCCCGCCGCTGTGACCGGGACGAAATCGGAGGTTGACTTTTCCAAGCTGAAACTGGTCAGAGCTGAAGCTGGATTATGTCGCAAACCAAAGCCACTGGTCTTAACAGGCCGGGAAGGTGCCGAGAGTAGGAAGAACCGGGAGCCAGAAGACCTTTCGGACTACATGGGGGTTGTCGCAAGCACGAGGAACTGCCAGACACCCGCGTACCCTAGGGCAAACGGGACCCCTTGGGTCTTAACCGTTCGGGCGCAACTGCCCCGACTAACCACCACCTGCAGTCTCCGGCCCTACCTCCCTGGAACTGACGGGTACGGTCGTTGAGTCGGAAGAGTGGTACACCCGAGCGATAAAAGCCCCCGGTGGGTCCGCCATAGACGGGAAATTCGGCTCTCCCCCCCTTTGGCGGGCTCCGTGGGTTTTTTTTAACCTGAATTATCTGTGTCCTGATCCTCGGCCCGCAATTATCCACCATGGGGTTATTGTAGGCGACAAGTCATGGCCGTCGGCGAGGCTGATTGGCGGCGCACGACTAGACACGTTTTTCAGGCGCTTCTTTTCGTGGCTGAGGCCTGGGTCAGGGCCCCTGTTCCCGAACCTGGGCCGCGATCGGGAATTTTCCTGGTTTAGGTAACTAGCCGGCGGGGAGCGGCTCTCCCCCGCCGGCTAGTCCGGGTTTTGGTTCTTACTTAAACTCCTTAAATACTAGTCCTTTAGTGATTTGTTTTTTAGGCTCACTTAAAAACCCCTTGCGGGTTTTTTTTATTAGGCACAAAAAAACCCGACCTTACGGCCGGGTATTTTTTTCTTTATTCGATTTTTTTTCTACTTTATCTGGTAGCCAATGGTAAGACCCGTTCGGATCTGATCTTCTGAGCCGGCCCTAACTAAGGGCGAGTCATCGGCTGGTCCGGTCAGGACCCGGTATTCGCCAAAGAAGCCCAATTTTATTTTTTCAGTTATATTGTAGTTGACTGTCCCGGAGAAGGCTATGTGTTTAATGCCTGATTTGGGGTCGTAGACCGGGTAGCCGCTCCTAGCCGATTGGATAGCGTTAATACCAAAGTTAGCGCGATTATAGTCTGATGTTGCGTATTGGGTAGATAGTCCCAATTTAGCGGAAAATTCCGGACTAACCGGTATAGAGTAAAAGGCCGCAAGGCCCACTAAGGAGCCTTCGGCGCCGCCTAAGCCGACATCTAGGTCGGCTATGAAGGCAAATTGCCCTGGATGAAAGCTGACTAAACCTCCGGCTGTTAGGCCGCCGCTTACGTCGCCTAAGCCGGCTAAGCGGTAATTGTCGCTCTCATCGCGGCCCCGGGCGTAGTTTATGGTGGGGGCCACCGTCCACTGAGGCGTCTGGATAATATTAAAGCCAAGGCCTTGAGCGGTGGATAAAAAAAAGCGATCGTATCTAAGATCTAAAATGGGTAGTAAGGCAATTTCATAATCGTCGGAACCCTCAAATTCCGGGACATAACCTACGCCGATACCTACGCTAGCTTTAAAATCGCCTTCAGTTAATTGGTCATCGGCGGCGGCGTTCCAGCCGGCCAGTTCGTCTTCCGGGGTTTGGGCTAATAAGGGGCTAGCCAAAAGGAGGCCCCAAATGATAAAAAAGACTGTAGCTAACTTGAGCCAACTTGTTTGAGCCAGGGGCAAAGTATGGTGTCGCGTCATTATTGTGGTCCTCTCAGTGAAATATCACTAACCAAGGCGAAAAACCGATAAGTCGGTTCGATGGGATAGGGAATATTAGGCGTCAATATTACGGAGGCCGATATAGTCTTAAAATCGCGTTCGAGTTTCAGCCTTGAATGCAAAATTAACACAGTAATCTGGTCTACCTTGCGTGATTATAGCAGAATTAAAAAAAAATAACAGAGAAACTTTAGTCAATAGAGAGGCGGTGTAAAAAAAACATGCTGCTTACCATAACATACCGAGCTGAAAACGCCGACGATTTGGGATACTTGTTACACAAACATCCCAGCCGCCTGCAGAAGTTCGATCTAAGTTACGGGCGGGCCTTCGTCTTTTATCCCGTGGTTTCCAAAACTGAGTGTACGGCAGCCCTTTTGCTCGATATAAATCCCATCACTCTGGTCAAAGGTCGGGAAGGAGTAAAGGGCGGCGGTTTGTTTGACTACGTTAACGACCGGCCTTACGTATGTTCGTCCTTCATGAGTACGGCCATCTCGCGCGTCTTTGGGACAGCTCTATCTGGCCGCTGCGACCAAAAACCGCTTTTAGCATCAAGCGCGCTCGATTTAACAGCCTCAGTTTCGGCCTTACCTTTGCGCGTTGATCCCCAAATGCTGGATCGCGTTTTTGTACCCCTTGGTTACGAAGTTAAATATACTAATGATTCAATAGATGAAAACTTTTCGTATCTAAGCCAAGCCTGTTATGTAAATCTAACCCTTACCGGTCGATGCTTAATCAAGGATATGCTCGCGCATCTGTATATTTTGATTCCTATATTTGATCAAAAAAAGCACTACTATATTAGTCATAGCGAAATAAATAAACTACTAACTAAGGGCGGAACTTGGCTCGAAAGACACCCCGAGCGAGATTTTATCGTTAGACAATATCTAGTCAACCAAAGACGCCTGACTCGAGTGGCTATGGAGCGTCTCGATAACGGCGAATCCGGGGCGACCGAAGAAGAAGATATAGACCGGGAGGCGAGAGAGTGGCCTAAGAAAAATGAGGTCAGAGGGGTCTTAAATACCAGGCGTTTGGAAATCGTAACTAGGATTCTTTTAAGTAGCGGCGTTTCTTCGGTTATTGACTTAGGCTGCGGCGATGGACCTTTACTACCCTTACTTATGCGGGAAAAAACTATTTTACGCGTAGCGGGCGTGGATGTCTCAATCATGGCCCTTGAGCGGGCTCGCAGGCGTTTGGAGTTACAAAATTTGCCTCAGGCTTATAAAGCTAAGCTCACGCTCTTTCAAGGATCGCTTACCTACCGCAACGAAAATTTTTGCGGCTATGACGCGGCGGTATGCGTGGAGGTTATCGAGCATATTGATAAAAATCGCCTGAAAGCCTTCGAGGACGTTTTATTTGCCTATTGTAGGCCCCGCTTGATCATTATCACGACGCCCAATTTTGAATACAATGAAAAATTTGGGGCTAAATTTAAACTTGAATCTGAATCTAACCTTGAACCTAAACCAAAACCTGGCCTTGGCCCTGGCCAGCTGCGCCACGGCGACCACCGCTTCGAGTGGACAAGAGAGCAATTTCAGTCTTGGGCCAAGGAAGTCTCAGAGCGAAACGGCTATGAAGCGTCATTTAGAGATATAGGCATAATCGATGAAGGAAGAGGTCCTCAAACTCAGATGGGTATTTTTAGCCGCTGCGATTGAAATTAGGGCGTAAGCTAGCCGGCGTCAGGGAATCTATCTTTTAGCCTTTAAATTTTGTCTTTGTAGCTTTTGGGTTAACTTTTGAAAAAAGCCGATAAGGGGTTAATTTGGAAAAAAAGCCGAGAGCTTGGAGGAAATTTTGCTCGCGGGCTTTGATTGTAGCCCTGGCCTTGGGGATTACCCTAATAACCTCCGGAGCGGTTTACGTCCGCCAAGCTAAATTTGGGGCCCTACCAACCGGCTCTCGCCTTGAAAGGGTATTGGCCTCGCCCAATTACCGGGACGGGAGGTTTCAAAATTTGATCCCCACCTCGATGGGGGGTAGCGGTTTTTGGGATAATGTTAAGGCCCTCTTAAATCCGGCGCCTAGGCGCTACCCTAGCCTCCCTTTGCCGTCGCAAAAGGCTAATGACCTAGCTCTTATCGCTGATGGTTCGCTTTTGTGGTTTGGGCACTCGGCTTTTTTAGTTAAGCTATCTGGGAAAACCTTTCTCTTCGATCCCGCTCTTAGCGGCAACGCCTCCCCGGTCTCCTGGATAACCAAGGCTTTTGAGGGCGCCGATGTCTACGGCCCGGACGATCTACCTAAAGTTGATTATTTGTTGGTTAGTCACGATCATTGGGATCATCTCGATTACCCGACCATTATGGCTATCAAGAAAGATTCGCCGAAAGTCTTCGCCCCTTTGGGCGTGGGAAGCCATTTCGACAAGTGGGGTTTTCAGGTTGGATCGATTACCGAAGGCGATTGGTGGGACGCCTTTGAGCCGGAACCCTCGTTAAAGATTACCTTCGTTCCGGCCAGGCATTTTTCCGGTCGCAAGTTTACCTGGAATCAGAGTTTATGGACCGGTTTTTTGCTTGAATACGCCGGCAAAAAGATATTTTACAGCGGAGACGGCGGCTACCTCCCCCAATACGCTGATTACGGTCGTAAGCTAGGTCCGGTAGATTTAGCCATCATCGAATGCGGTCAGTATGACCGACGCTGGAAAGATATCCACATGTTTCCCGAACAGTCCGTCCAGGCGGCTTTAGATATGGGGGCCAAGGCGGCCATGCCCGTCCATTCGGGCAAATTTATGATCGCCAACCACGCCTGGGATGAACCGTTCATCCGCTTTAAGGCCGCAGCCGACAAGGCCTCCTTACCACTGGTCAGCCCCAAGATAGGGGAGATCGTAGATTTAAGCGAGCTCGATAGAAAATTTTCCGCTTGGTGGGTCGGGCTAGATTGAGAGCCTTGGGCAAGGCCTTTTAGGGCCAACTGGCCATTATATTTTACAAACAGGCTTCTAGCTCGTCAGGCGGCCTTATTTGAGACGCAGGACTATCTCGGATCCGGCGATGATATGGCCAGAGGCGGAGTCGAACATCCGTTTGGCCGAGATGCTGTATTTTCCGGTGCTACTTAAATCGAAGGATAGAAGCCCGGTATTTTCGTCGGTAGAACCTCTTTTTTTGCCGCCGCAAGTTACCTCGGCCTTGACCGGAAGGCCTTTGTCATTGACAACTTTGACTGTGGTACAGAGTCCCATAAAACGCGCTCCTTTCAAAATGTTGGGTATGGCCAGATTGGCGTCGCGAGATTGGTATCGCGAGTTTGGCGCCTAAAAATTTAGGGCCTTATATATTTGTTTGGCCAAGGCTAGAGACAATAAGACCGGGACAGCGTTGCCAACTTGTTTATATTGCTGAGCCCTACTTCCCATAAATCTTATTTTATCAGGGTAAACCATGTAGTCTAGCGGCTTCCCTAACGGTTATGACTCTATCTTGAGTTGGGTGAAAAAATGCCCCCCAATGGGGATCGCATTTGGTCATCAGGCCTAAGCGAAACCGTTTTTACTTAGTCTACCGTATCTTTTGGTATGATCGGAACGCTTGGCGCGCTTGATATCGTCAGGCAGCAAATGATTTGGGATATCACGCCAGCTTCCCCCTTCGGGGATATGCTTTAGCCGCTCAAGGTTTATTTGGCCCAAGGTCGGGGCAACGTGGTTGAAAATCATGCTTGATTGGTCGCGGATTTTTTGTTGGAACTGGTTTTGGGGTTTTATGGGGTATTTAAATTCTTCGCCCCCTTCCCTGTTGTTAAGTTTCGGTAAGTCCGAGATTGAGTCCCATACGGTTAAAAAGGGTAATTTTCCGTCGCCGCAAAAAGGCTTAGGAAATTCGATAGCCGATTTCAGGCGAGAGGCCAGAAAAAACAAGCGCCTGCGTTCTTGAGCCAGGCCAAAATCCTCGGCGTTTAATATTTTCATTTCTACTTTATAGCCTAAAGATACTAGTACATTTTTAATTTCAGAAATGGCTGCGCCATTTTCTACAGAATTCATGCCAGGCACATTTTCAAGAACCAGGCATTTTGGTAATATTTCTTTTATTAAGCGTAGATATTTTCTAAAAAGTCCAGTGCGCTTTTCGTGCATGCCTCTTTGATGATTGTAGACGCTGAAAGCTTGGCAGGGAGGCCCGCCAATAATGCAGTCTAATTGGCCTTTTATTTTTTAACTTTCTTAATATTAAATCAGCCGTAATATTTTGGATTGGTCCTGATATAAATTGCGTTTTAGGATTGTTAAACCGATAAGTCGCCTGGCACCATTGATCAAAATCATTGGCTATGGCTATGTCAAAACCTATATCATAGGAAACCTTCCGATAAACCGCCAGCTCCGCAGAATAAGTCGATACATTTAAATGTCATATAGCGCCTAAAAAGTTAATAATAAAAATTATAATAGTAAATTATGGCTAAATATTAAAAGTATCCTCTGGCTTTTCTTGGCCCTGGTGGCCATTTTTTTTGCGGACTATTAAATTTTATTGTATATTATTTTGGATAATTTTGGGAGCCCTAAGTTTTCTTTAGGCAATGGGAGTTTTTTAAATGCAAATAGAAATACCCGATCTGTCAGTAGTAGCCTTAGTTGGCGCTTCCGGTAGCGGCAAATCGACCTTGGCCGCCCGCTATTTTAAGCCCACGGAGATACTAAGTTCCGACTTTTTTCGGGCCATGGTCTCAGACGATGAAAACGATCAGAGCGCGACCAAAGACGCTTTCGATTTGCTCTATTATGCGGCCAACAAACGACTGAGCGCCGGAAAGCTCGTTGTCATCGACGCCACCAACGTCAAAAAGGATTCCCGAAAGCCTGTCATCGAACTGGCTCACGGGCAAGACGTCCAGACGGTTGCCATTGTCTTAGATTTTACCGAAGCAATCTGTCAAGAGCGAAATAAAGGCCACCAGGCTCGCAATTTGCCGCCCCACATCATACGCGGTCACGTTCAAGCGTTAAAGCAGTCGCTCAAATATCTGCGCAAGGAGGGCTTTCGCTACGTTTACGTTTTTAATTCTCCCCAAGAATTAGAAAATCTAGAAGTGGTACGCGTCCCGCTGTGGACCGATAAGCGCGAGAAAAACGGTCCCTTTGATATCATAGGCGATGTTCACGGTTGTTTTGACGAATTGTGCCAGATATTGCGGAAGCTTGATTACAGCGTGGACGAGGAAAACTTTAAGGTTTCCCGCCAAAGCGCGGCCCCTCGCCAAGTAATTTTTTTAGGCGACTTATGCGATAGAGGCCCGAAAAATGTCCAGGTGCTCAGGCTGGTTATTAACATGGTTAAAGACGGCTTGGCATTATGTATCCCCGGAAATCACGACGTTAAGCTTTTAAAATATCTAAATGGCTCCCAAGTTAGGGTAACCCATGGCCTAGCCGCAACTATCGAGGCCTTAGATGGAGAGGCGCTAGAATTTCGCGAAGAGGTCAAAAATTTTATTGATAGCCTCGTCAGCCATTATGTGCTTGATGGCGGAAAACTTGTCGTAACCCACGCCGGCTTACCGGAAAAATACCAGGGCCGGGCCTCCGGACGCGTCCGATCGTTTTGTTTATATGGGGAAACGACCGGTGAACTCGATGAATTTGGTTTCCCTCAGCGTATTGATTGGACTGAGGGCTATAGGGGAAAGGCCAATGTGGTTTACGGTCATATCGCCTTGGAAAAAGTCCGGGAGGTAAATGGAACTTTTGGGATTGATACCGGCTGCGTCTTCGGAGGCCATCTGACGGCCATGCGCTGGCCGGAGAAGGAATTTGTAAGCGTCCCCGCCCTAAGTCAATATTACGCTCCCATAAGGCCTCTTGGGCCGGCTACCGAAGACCGTGGATATTGCCTGGACACCAAAGACGTCATTGGCAAACGCTACATCGCAACCGAACTGCGCGGCGGGGTCCAGGTGTTGGAGGGAAACGCCAGTGCGGCCTTAGAAATCATGAGCCGATTTGCCGCAGACCCGAGATGGCTTATCTATCTGCCTCCGACAATGTCCCCCTGCGAGGTCAGTCCCTTAGATGATTATCTGGAACACCCCACAGAAGCCTTTAGCTTCTTTCGGTCCCATAACGTTAACACTGTGATAATTGAAGAAAAACACATGGGCAGTAGGGCCGTCATAGTTCTGTGCCGCAACGAAAAGACGGCCCATTCACGCTTTGGCTTAGACGATGGATCTAGGGGTATCGTCTATTCACGCACCGGTAGGCATTTTTTCGATGGGGAAAGCGAAGATACCGAAAGCGAGTTACTTCATCGCCTAGGCCGGACTCTTGAGGAAACGGGATTTTGGCAGGACATCTCAACCGATTGGATCTGTCTTGACACGGAATTGATGCCCTGGTCGGCCAAGGCCGGTAAGCTAATTACCGAGCAGTACGCCGCTACGGCGGAAGCCGGGCGCCTTGGGCTATCCGCCGCCATAACGGCTCTCCAAATGGCTAAGGAGAGGATTTCGGAGACGCCGGAAAATATAGAAGAAAAAAAAGAGAATTTAGAGGCTAATCTTGAATTAAGCAAACTTTTAGAAAAATTTAAAAAACGCAGCCAGGCTCTAGAGCGTTATACCGAAATCTACCGCCACTACTGCTGGCCATCGCCAAATCTCGACGACTTACGCCTCGCGCCCTTCCATATTTTGGCAACCGAGGGACGCGTCTGGAAGGATATCGCCCATATCAAGCACCTTAACATTATCAAAAAATATATAGCCTGGCGCGATCCCATTTTTATGAATACCAAACATCTAATCGTCGATGTAACCGATGAAGAGAGCGTCCAGGCCGGGGTCAACTGGTGGTATAAGTTAACCGAAAGTGGCGGCGAAGGCATGGTAGTTAAGCCCGTAGATTTTGTGGTCAAACAGGGAAAAAAACTGATTCAGCCGGCCGTCAAATGCCGAGGCCGGGAGTATCTACGTATTATTTACGGCCCAGATTACCTACAGCCCCAACACCTCAGGCGGATAAAACATCGGTCGCTTGGGAAAAAGGGGCATTTAGCTCTCGACGAGTTTGCCTTAGGTCTAGAAGCCTTGGAGCGGTTCGTTAGAGGGGAACCGCTCTACCGCGTACATGAATGTGTCTTTGGCGTGTTGGCCCTGGAAAGTGAGCCGGTGGACCCAAGGCTATGACTATAGCCAAAAGGTATAGCAAGATGGATAGCAGTTGGATAGCGAGAAGAATAGCGAGATGGATAGGGTGAAAAATAGGCTGGAATCAAGGGCGTTCGAAAAAGCTCGTATATTATTAAGCTTATAGCCTCTTGGTGTTTGTTCGCATGGTCCAATTAAATCTAGCAATTTTATTTTTTTATGATCGTTTAATTTTTAAAGCAAGCATGAAAACAAAATCTGTCTATTTATTTTATTAAAGTACGGGTTACGATAAGAGCGTCTTAGTCAAATCGTGGCTTGCAAGTGTAATTCATTTTTACACCTTCTTATCCAAATCTTGATAGGTAACGCGATGATGGCCAAATATAATCCTGGGTTCCCGCCGTTTTTTTTAGCTAGGAAGCGGGAGACAGAAAAAAATAAAAAAGTATTAAAAAAATGTTTAAAAAATAATTTTATTATTTTTATCAACTTTTGGAAGCATTATATCAAATTTTTTATATATCATTCGCTGTAAAGCTGTGATAGGACGTATAAATTCATTATCTTTAATACTAAAACTTTTTAATTCGTTTAATATCGACAACAATTTTGGTACAGAAAATTTATCATACAGGTCTTTTTCCTGCATTATTTTATGAATACGGCAATAAATAATCTGGCAAATTTGCATTATGAAACTTTTATTTAAAAGCCTTTTATTGCCATGTATATATGGTCTATCAAGACCAATATAAGTTTTATAATTATGAAATGATTTTTCTACTACATCTTTTTTTACATATGTAATATATAATTTACTAGCATCAAGATCATCATTAGACAATAAAACCGAATAACCACAGTATTTTAAATGTTCATCAACTTTTTTTTGATTAATATTTATATTTACGATTGATGATTGGTCATCAGAATACTTTATATCTAAAAATTGTTTGACTAAATGTTTATGATTTATATTTATTTTTTGATTATTTAATATTTCTTTTTTTATGTCTGCTAATTTTTTACAAAATAGATTACTTTCACGCATTTTTTTATTGACGTTAAAATAAACATATACAGATAAAAGATTTTGCTTATTAAAATTAGTATCTTCATCTGTATCGGGTAAGATCAAATTTTGGTTCTCAAAATTTATGTAACAGCGCATTCCTTTAATGTTATCACCATTAGTTGAAGTCTTAATATAATTATTCATATTATTAATAGAATCATATACAGAATCAACTAGTTTCTTAGCGTAATTTGTTGTAAAAGGAACTCCAACAATAAATTTTAAGCCTTTTTTCGATAACAAATATTCAACATTTTCTTTGCTATAAAAGCCTCTATCCATCACTAATTTAAAATTATAATGACCAATAATTCCCGAAAACTCTATAATAGTATTTTTTAAAGTTATATTATCATTTAAACTACCATGATAAATAGTTTGATACATTGGCATATATGACTTTTCACCAAATAACATACATAAATTAAATTGCTTTAGTTTATTATTTTCTTTATTATGACCAAAGGCAACTTCTTCAAGATATTCACTTTCCGAAGATATTGAAGTAATATCTAAAGCTATAAATTCATCCTCTTGAAGTATATTAATCCATTTTTTATAAAATTTATCTCGTTCTTGTAATTTAATATGATCTAAAAAATCACTTATTCTTTGAGATTTCATTGATAAATTCGGTAAGGAGTAAAAATTTTTAACAAAATATTCACAATGACTCATTTTTTTATTTTCTAATAAAAGAAAAAAAACTATATTTAATATAAATTGCCATTTTTTTGGAAAAACTTCTTTTAAGATATCTAATAAATTGATTTGTTCAGCTATTTGCTTTATAAAATATGAACCTCCAAAATTTTTAAAACTATGTATCTCAATTGGGCAATAAGTTAAAGGCTCAAAAAGTCTATTATCAGACTCGATATAATCTCCATTAATATCATCATGTTTTGCTAATCCTTTACGTATTGACTCTCTATATTTGTCATTAATTGATTTTAAGTAATTATGTTGACTATGTATATCAATGATTTGTCCTTTAATCGTAATTGAATTTATAGTTGATGATTCTATAAATTCAGGATATAAAGTTATATGCCCTGTTTCTTTATCGATTTTTCCTATGCATATTTGTTTGCTTCTTGATTTTTTTATTTCTTTATCCCAATAAGACGTAGACTGTTTGATATAGCAATATGCTCCTTGACTATCTACGAAATATGACGGCATTGGGCACTCTCCAGGTCTTCAGGTGGGCTACCTAGCTCAAAAAAAATTATAGCTGGTTTTTGGAGGTTTGTCAAGACAAATATGCCGTCTTTAAAAAATTTATCATCCTTTCTCTGTTTTCAGTCTAATAGCTGGGCCAATTTAGCCTAGCTAAAAAAAAACCCGGGAATCCAGGATAATATATCCGTTTAAAGGGCGGAAATTTTGCTCGGGGCCGATCTTAACTTATCCGCAAATGGGCGGAAAGCTTACTGAGCCCCCATATAAGTTATCCGGAAATTTGGCTCGAAAACC
>JAITJB010000078.1 GCA_031279155.1 Deltaproteobacteria bacterium
GGCGGCGGCCATGGCCTTACTTAAGGATGCTTACCGGCAGCGCGATAGGGTGGCCGTCATCGCCTTCTACGGGCTCACGGCTGAGCTTTTGCTGCCGCCCACCAATAGCCCGGATTTAGCTGGCCGGCTTTTGGCAAATCTGCCGTCAGGCGGCAAAACCCCCTTGGCCGCCGCCTTAGTTTTGACCAATAAGCTCATCTCCACTGAGAGGGCCAGAGATCCCAAGCTCGTTCCCCATGTTATTTTAATGACCGATGGCCGACCAAATATTCCCTTAGATGGAAGTCGCTCGCCCTGGCCAGAAGTGCTCGAGATGGCCGAACACTTAGCTAGCGATCCAACGGTGCGCTTTCTTTTGATAGATACCGACCGAGGGGCCTATAATGACTATAAGCTAACCCGGCAGCTGGCCCTGAGCTTGGGCTGCCCTAGATTTAACCTTGAAGAACTAAGATTGGGCTTGTTGACCCAATGGCTCAAAGATGGCCATTACCGTTCTTAGTGTCTTTTGGTTTTTTGGCTCTTTGGTTCTTTGCTTCTTTGCTTTTATGGAAAATTGTGAGATTTTTTTTTGGCCAGGTTGGATCTGGAAAGGCCAGGTATGTTATAATGTTAAAATGTTTAAGAATTCTTTTATTTTTCTTTTTAAGTTTAGACTGACATAACAAGATAATGTGGTTTGACAAACTGTATAACACGATATCTCGAAAAATTCTTGTTCATTCTTGCCCCGATAGCCGGGATAAACAGTTTTTCTATACCAGGGGAGTGACCAGTGTCTTCGGCCATTAATGAAGAAATGGTATTTGTGGCTCGTGATTGCCAGAGCATTTTAGATATGTGTGATAAAATCGCCGACGCTGGCGGACGCCTTACCCAACAAGATCAGACCAGGTTGTTAGATAGCCTTCAGATCGCAAGTAGCTTGTCGGCTAAGGACCGCGAGTCCCAGGTCTATCTGGCGGCTAGGCTGATGAATACCCCAATTTTAGCTAGGGTCGTCTGTAAAGATGAGACTAATCGCACGAGAATCTTCTACACTACCCCGGTCTCGCCGCCGGCCATTGCCAGGGCCAATTTATCGTCCATATATTCCTCCTTTGGACGATTGACGGTCTTGCCGTTAGGCGCTAGTTTTGTAACCTTCAAGGGCGAGACTTTGGTCTTAACCGAGAGAGCCATACTTAGGACTTCCGATTACTCGCTCTCGCGAGATATATTTAATACTCTCTTTGCGGCTGTTAACCGCGACGTCGTCCGGGTAAAGTCTTTAAGAGCCTTCCAAGAAGCTTTTGGCGACCGCAGGCGTAAAAAAACCGATTCAGACTTAGAGGAATCGTTAGTCCCGCCTGAGGCCTTAGACGTGGTCGTAGACGAGGGCGAAACCAGGTTAGTTTCAAGTACACTAAGCTTAAATCAGCCTATCATCTTAGACATCGTCCAAGATGAGATCTGCCGTAGGCCGCAGAGCTTTAAAACGGTCATCTTGGGGCCTCCGGGCGTGGGCAAAACTACGACCCTTATTAGGCGCCTAGATTTTAGGATCGCCAAAGAGGCCATCGAAGAAGAAGAGGCCGGTAGTTACGAGCGCTTAGATAATCTTACCGAGGTGCCCCACGCGGCCAGCTGGACCCTATTTACCCCCACCAGCGCCCTAAGACGCTATGTTAAAGAAAGCTTTGCCAAGTTCTTTATCCCGGGCTTTCAGCGGGGCGCTAGGACCTGGGAAGAGGCTAGATTGGAATTAGCCAGCGAACACTTCCAGTTAATCGGGCCAGGGGGCTTAAATCTAGTTAGTCAAGGCGAGGGCAAGCTTTCGCCGGCGGCAACCGCTGACGCCATCGGCTGGTACAATGACTTTTTCGCCTTCCATCTAAAGTCCTTTTACCGAACCCTGCGCCTTCAAGCTAACCGCTTGGCCCTTTTAGAAGACCATGAAATATCGTCTTTGGGTCAGACTCTAGTTGGGCTCTTAGATAAAGCCGTAAGTAAACCCCTAGGCTGGTTTAGGCAGTCTCTGGCCCCCTATCAGGAAAGTATTGGCGAACTTTTAGAAGCCAATAACGCCCGGTTCCGCCAGGAGATTAAGAGCGCCTTCCAAAAGCAGACTAGCGACCCTGACTTTATCCGAGGCTTAATTAGCTTGTCATCGAAACTCACGGTAGCCGAAGACTCAAGCGATCGCTACCGCTCCATTGCCTACCGCCTTTACGGTCAGGCCGTGGGCGATCAGGCCTTGGCCATATATAAAAACCGGACCTTACCCAAAGACAGCATGTCTGGCAAAGTGGCCGCCTGGTTGGGCGAAGGCCGCATGATGACGGAAACCACCTTAAAGGATCTTGGTTTCGATAGATCCATCTCCTTGGCCCTCAAGCGCTTTAGGACCGATAGCAAGGTTTTCTTAAACAGCTTCTTTGGGTCAATCCTCCCCAACTACCTGATTTTTAAGCGTTCCAACCAGCTTTGGTACCAGCATGGGGCGGCGGCCCCGGATCGGGTTGAGGGTTTGGAAGTGGATCTCTTGTTACTTACCTTCTTAGAAACTGGATCTGAGCTGATTAAAGCTGAGCACATAAACCCCGGATCTGTGGCCTATAATCGGCCCCTATCCCATCACCAATGGCTCCTTAGAAATCAAATCTTAATCGACGAAGCCTCGGATTTTACCCCGGTCCAAATCAAATGCATGGCCGCCTTGGCTCACCCCAACCACGGTTCGGTGACCATAGCCGCCGATCTAACCTTAGGTTTTAACCCCCATGGCTTAACTACCATCGAGCAGATAGATTGGGCGTTACCTAAAAACCATTTGGTTGAGCTTTCGGTTAACTATCGCCAGTCTAGGCAGTTAGCCGATCTATCCGACGCCTTAAGCGGAACTTCTAAAGGTAGGTTTACTAGCCATTATTTCAATAACCCTGGGCCAAAACCGGCTCTAGCCGTTAAGGTGGGGTCGCTAAACGATATCGCTCTTTGGTTAAGCGACCGCATCGCTGAAATACGCGAGCGCACAAGCGATCTGCCTTCGATTGGGGTTATCGTTTCCGATCGCGATACCACCTTGTTAGCCGAAGCTCTGACTAAGGCCTTAGCTCCGGTCAAGATCAAGGCGGTCACAGCTGGAATCGATCTGCCGCCAGGGCGACCGGGCGAAATTTCCGTGTTAAATTTTAACCAGATAAGGGGCCTAGAGTTTGAGGCCGTCTTCGTCGTCGACCGAGGCGCCGTCCCAGGGCGATCGGTCTTAAATACCAAGACCCTTTATTTAGCCGCCTCCAGGGCTGTTACATATCTAGGTCTGTGCTTTGGCGGGGACATACCAAGAGATCTGGAAAACCTCAAAGCCTATTCGGCGCCCGATTGGGCTCAGCCGATGGTGCCGCTGGAGACCTTAAGCCTTTGATTATTTGATTAGCTAAACAAGACAAAGCCCGCCAAAAGCTAACGCTTTTGGCGGGCTTTGTCTTTGGGGCGAATATTTAAATTGTTTAGCTACAATCTAAATTTTTGAATATCATCGAACATACAAAGAGACGTTCGGGAGGCCCGTGGCGGTTTACACGGACAAGGCGAGCCACTTCACCTCCAAATTCGGCAAGGAGAAAAAGAGCCTCGTGGCTAAGAAGACCGAGACCCAATGGGAGAGGGCCATGAGGGAGCTCGGCGTAAACCACATACTGGCCCACAGCCCCCAAGCGAAAGGTCGCGTCGAACGCTGCTTCAGGACGTTCC
>JAITJB010000211.1 GCA_031279155.1 Deltaproteobacteria bacterium
GTCATGCAGCCGGCCATGGTATAGGGTGCGCTACCGCCCATGAGGACGGTTAAAGGCGTCATGACGTTGACGCCATATTCTCCGTAGATAATGAGCCGGTCGATTTCATCTGGTGGAAATCTTAAAGGCGCGATGACGCAGAAGATGCCGCTTAGGTTGGGGCGTTTTTGTAAGTTCTCGCGGCCCCCGGCGACAACAGAAGCCATCTCTAGTTCGTAGCGGAGGTTTTTGGAGCTCGTCGTTAAGGCCCAAAAGTGCTTGCGCGTGTGCTCTAAAACGGTCTTAACAGCTCTTATGTCGTAGGTGGCCACCGGGACGTCGCCAGGGGTGATGGTGCTCGGAGCGTTAATATGCGGAAGACCATTTATGAGCCTAACAGAGTCGCGGGCGTCTGATAGAGTAAGCGGTCTGGCCGATTGGGTACGCATATCGTAAAAAGAAAAAGGTCCCCCGCCTTGACGGGTGTAGGTCTGACCCAATTTCATAATCATGTCGTTGGCCGGGTCAGGGGCGGCGCATAAAAATTCCTTGGGAGCTCTGGCTAGGAGCTTTTCCACGACGGGCGGACTTATTAAAAGCCTTTTGCCGTTAGAAGATAGCTGCGCGCCTTCGCTTTGGAGGGCTTCTTGGGCTTTGGCGTGCTCAACCGCCACCCCCACTTTAGCTAAGACCTCTAGGGCGGCCTGATGTATTTGGCTGACTTGGTTTTGGCTCAAAACATCGTATATAGGAATCATTAAGTTCTCCTACAAGTTACTAACAATTAGTGACAATAAATAGGCGGCTCCTAACGGGCCGCTTTATTTTAGCTTTCTCGCTAACATGACCCTCGGGCTGGGCCAGTTTAGCTAGTGACAGCTAAAAGGATTTAGGTTGGATATAAACAGATAAATCAAGGTTTATTTTATTTAAAGTATGAAAATCTCCCTATACAGTAACGTTTTAGGCTTTTGATTTTTATATTGCCAGAGTCCTGCCTCGCTGTCAAGATGGGTGGGACAAATTTGTCCGGGCGCTTTTGACAGAGAGACAAAAGATTTTCTGGCAAAAAAATTCAAATTCCTTTATAGTATAGGGTAAAGCAATCAATGAGTCGGCTGTGTAAATGTCAGAAAAATGGCGACATTTTTGACATTGAAAGCTATGGGCGGGTAACTGATTCGGCAATATTAAGACAGCCGCAAGGCTTAGCTTGTCGCCTAGCTAGGGTTAATAACCTAAAAAGGCGCTTATTATCTACCCATGATATCTTTATAAACGACTAGTTATGGCCTTAAAAATCGTCAAAAAATCCCGATTAAACTTGCCTTTGTCTGAGAGTTTGGCTATTATCAGACCACAGGCCGCACGCGGTTTGAGGAGACTTACATGATTACGGAAAAAGATTTAGACGCCCTAGGTCTCAATAAAAACCTGACCACCCTATACTTAGCTATTCTGCGCTCGGGCGGTCAGTCGGCCAGTCAACTGGCGGCCTCAACGGGCCTTAATCGCAGTAATGTTTACGCCCTAATGGAACAGCTGGTGGCCAAAAACATGGTCAGTATCGATTTTATGGGCTCCAAACGCCGCTACAAGGCCTGCGATCCGGAGATATTAAACCGATTGGCCGAAGAGAGACTTAGATCCATATCTCTGATTATGCCTGAGCTTAAAGCTCTATACGGGTCAGGCCCGGCTAACCCCCGAATCAGCTATTACGAGGGCGAGGCGGCGGTGACCACGGTTTTTGATGAGCTAGTGAACATCAAAGGCGACAGCTACCGTTATTTCGGTTCTTTAGACGCTCAGCTGGCCGTGGAAAGCCTTGAGAACGCTCGTCGATCGGTCCAAAAGAGGCTTCAAAAGGGTATCCAATCGAGATCAATTAGAACCCGCGATTCCGATTTAGATGACGTCATCTACCGGGCTGGCGAGGAGTACCTAAGGGAGGTGCGCTACTTCCCCAAGATAATCCCGCCCCATAGTCCCGATCTCTACATCTATGACCAAAAACTAGCCATATTGGTGGCCTCGGGCGAGAGATTTGCTTTGATCATCGAGAGCCCTGAGCTTTCGACCTTAATGGGCCTCCTTTGGGATATGATTTGGGATATCTCTCTGAGCTTAGAAGACGTCCAAAAGCTGCAGGGTCCTCACATGCGCCCGGCTCGAAGGCCTTGCTAGGCTAAAAAGCGAATTTTTACAAATACTAAAAAATAATTCTTGATCTGGCCCAAAAAAAGTGGTATACGTTAACTTTCCCATGGGCCCTGATTTGGGTGACCCCAAACAAATAGGCTCAGGCGTTTTTTAGCTCAGGCATTTTAGCCCAAGCATTGTTAGCCAAAGTTATTTTGAACCTCGGCCCAAAAGCCATCGGTCAAAAAGCTTAGCTCTCAAAAAAACCAGACCCAAAACAAAAAAAGAATGGTGCTACTTTCCCGACCTCATTATTACAAATAATTGACAACTGTGTTGATTTACATAAATTATAGAAAAACTAAGATATTTCCGTCTTAAGGCCAAAACCCACGGATTTACCTGGTTTTGGCCTTTTTCTTTGTAAAAAGATTGGTTCACTATAAATTATTAGAAATAATTAGTTATTTAAGATATAGGATATTTTATGAGTAAAAAAGATAAGCCCGGCTCAGCTGAAAGCGCCCAAGAGCAGCAGCAAAAACTTACCATCTGGGACCGACTGACTGACGATCAGCGCCAGGAGGTTGAGGCTGCGGCTTCTGATTACCGGGCTTTTTTAAGTTCTGCCAAAACTGAGCGGGCTGTAAGCCGCCTGATCTTAGATGCTGTAACAGAGGCGGGCTTTACCGATTTACTAGGTTCTAAAAAGATTACTCGGGGCGGCTATTTAAGTCACCACGGA
>JAITJB010000169.1 GCA_031279155.1 Deltaproteobacteria bacterium
TCTTAGATTTGCCCCCCTGTGATAAACTAGGCCAAAAAATCGGGGGGCCAAAAAGGCCTACCAAAAAGCCAAAAAAAATCCAAAAATTATTTAGGGAGGCCGCCACATGCAACCTAGAATGCTTAAGTACCAACTTAATGATGAGGAGATTGGAAAATTACTGGCCGAAGTAACCTTAGGCCATCTGGCTACTGTTTCTAAAGATGGTCAGCCCTACGTCATACCGCTTAACTTTGTTATCTTAGAAGGCAAAATCTATTTCCACGGCCGGGGTCAAGGCCAGAAGATCGATAATCTGAGCTTTGAGCCTAGGGTTTGTTTTGAGGCGGCTATCGAAGACGGCTACACTCAAGGCCCCGGAGCCTGCAGCACTACGGCTAGGTTTCGTAGCGCCATTGCCGTGGGTACGGCCTCGATAGTTGAGGATAAGGACAAGGTTATTTTGGTTTTGACACAGTTTTCTCGCAAATACGCCCCCCAACATGCTGAGCCTGATTTTCCCGAAGAACATCTGTCCAAAACAACTGTCATCGAGGTGACCGTTACCAAGTGGACCGGCAAATACCACAGCTGAATTCCCCCGCTCGTTCTGGTCAACCATACAGCCGCGACCAGACGGGTAACGATCGTTCGGACCCCGAAGGGGCCCGCTTGGTATCCTTGTTGGTTAAAATCGGCCGCCTTTTAGCCGAGCGAAACGGCTTAAACCCGGCCTTAGACGCTCTTCTAACTCACATGCGCCTAGAGATGGCGGCCAGTAGAGCCATGGTCTGCTTGATCCACAAGCAGACGGAAAAAATATTTGTTCACCGAAGCGTAGGCTTAACCCCCCAAGAGCAAGATCGCGGGGTTTATAGCTTCGGCGAGGGCATAACGGGCCGGGTCGTTAAAAGCGGTCAGGCCATCGTTATCAGCCGAATCGGGGATGAGCCGCTCTTTTTAAATCGCACCCGCGACGTAAGCCTTACCGATTACTTAAACCATTCCTTTGCCTGCGTGCCCATAGTCCGGGCAGGTAAGGTCCTAGGCTGCTTAAGTAGCGAAGGGCGTTTCGGGGGACCAAAAGATCTTCAGCGCCATGTTGAAGCTCTAACCGTCATGGCTAATCTCCTAGCCGGCCCCTTAGAACTCTACCTCATGGAGAACATCGATAAAGTTCTCTGGGAGAGGCGGGCCCAATCGCTTTCGACCGAACTTAGCGAGATGCGCCAGAAGTATTGCCCCTCGGATTTGGTGGGATCTTCTAAGGCCATGCAGGAGGTTTATTTTTTAATTCGCAAAGTAGCCGCCAAAAAAACTACGGTATTACTATTAGGCGAAAGCGGGGTCGGTAAAGAGATGGTGGCCAACGCCATCCACTACGATGGTTTAAAGTCAGTTGGTCCCCTAATAAAATTTAACTGCGCGGCCTTAACCGAATCACTAGCTGAGAGCCAGCTCTTTGGCCATGAAAAGGGCGCCTTTACCGGCGCTATCTTCCACAAGGGCCGTTTTGAGGCCGCCGACGGGGGCACGATTTTTTTGGATGAAATAGGCGAACTGCCCTTAGGCGTTCAGGCTAAACTCTTACGGGTCCTCCAAGAGCGATGCTTTGAGCGTGTTGGGGGATCGCAGCCTATTTCCGTGGACATCAGAGTGGTAGCGGCTACCAACCGCGATTTAGGCGAGATGGTCTCAAAGGGCCGCTTTAGGGAGGATTTATATTACCGCTTAAACGTCTTCCCCATCTTAATCCCGCCCTTAAGAGAGCGAGATGACGACGTGGTAACATTGGCTAGGCATTTTCTAACTAGATTTTCCCAAGAAACCGGTAAAGATGTTGAGTCCATTAGCCCCCAAGCCATCAAGATTATCAGAAATTATAAGTGGCCAGGTAACGTCAGAGAACTAGAAAACGTCATGCTCAGGGCCGTCATCTTAGCCGAAGACCGGATCATCTTACCCCACGATCTGCCCTTGAGCGTCAAAACTTCTAGCTCAGGCGGCTTGACTCCCTCCTTCAGCTTGGAAGATAGATTGGCTAACATCGAGCATGAGATGCTGACCGAAGCCTTAAGGCTTAGGAGGGGTAATATCTCGGCTGCGGCCAAAGATCTAGGGCTGACCAGGCGCTCTATGGGCCTTAGGATGAAGCGCTTAAATTTAACTTACAAACAGTTTAGAACAATCTTAAGCTCGGCTAGAGATGACGAGGCTTAATAAAGATCAGCCAAAAATTAAAAAAAAACAAAAAAACCAAAAAAGCCAAAAAATTAAAAAGCAAAAAGCTAAAAATTTCTAGGGGCCTAGCTTGTCGAGCAACTATTAAGCTTTAAGAGGCGTGGACAAAATATCGATTTGGGTCTAAAATATTAACATAAAGACACCGGGGTTTTAGCCCCACCACCTGGTCCCGTAAATGGCGGGGGTGTCAGGAAGGCCCATTATTTATGTCTATTTTGGCCTCTGTAAAAAAATATTTTGACTGGTTTACCTTAGCTCTAGTTATCGCCGTCCTTTTAGCTGTCTTTTTGCCGGCCACCGGCGACGTCTATACGGCCTTTAATTTAACCGGAAAAGTGGTCGTAGCCGCGCTCTTTTTTTTGCACGGGCTAAAACTCTCGCCCAGTAATCTCTGGGCCGGGCTAACTAACTGGCGCCTTCACGTTGTCATTGTCGTGGCTTCATTTATTTTATTTCCCATTTTAGGCCTGGCTCTCAAACCCATAATCATATTTTTAGCCGGAAACGACCTTTATCAAGGCGTATTATTTGTCTGCGTCTTACCGTCCACTGTACAATCTTCCATCGCCTTTACCTCCATTGCCGGCGGCAATGTGGCGGCGGCTGTCTGCGCCGCATCTTTTTCGAGCTTATTGGGCGTATTTGTCACGCCAGTTTTAGTAAACCTACTGATGCGGACCACCGTTGGCACCTCATTGAGCGCAGCTATTTGGGATCTTTGCGTCCAGTTGGTCTTTCCCTTTGTCTTGGGTCAAGCTTTAAGGCCGTTTCTGGCCAATTGGGTTCAGAGGCGCAAAAAGTTGATCGGCGTTACCGATCGCCTGTCGGTTATATTTATTGTCTACGTTAGTTTTAGTCGCGGTACCACCTCAGGCTTATGGGGATCTTTGTCCTTTCAGATCCTTGTGGCTCTCCTCATTGGCTGCGCTTTACTATTGGGATTGGCTTTACTGGCCACCTCTTGCGGTGGAAGGTTACTTGGCTTCCCACTAGCTGACCGCATCGTCATAGTCTTTTGTGGTTCCAAAAAGAGCCTGATTACCGGGGTGCCGATGGCTAATATTATATTTCCGCCTGAGTTAGCCGGCGTTATTATCCTGCCATTAATGTTCTTCCACCAGATGCAGTTAGTGGTATGTTCTCTGTTGGCCAAACGCTACGCCGTTACCAACGTCCCTGAGACCGGCTATTAAGCGAAGATTTTGGGCTGATAAAAATAGCCTTTTGAGGCTGTTCATGTATAAGAAAAATTGTCCTATTTGTTTTTCGAATCTCGATGATCTACTGACGCGTTGCCCTAGATGTGGTTGGGACTTCCCCAAAGCCAACGGAGATGTCGTTGAGTCGGCTAGGTGGCTTTTGGAGCGCATGAACCAAGCTAGGCGTTTGTGGCTTACCCGCGCATCCCGTGGTTTTGAAGACGATGAGGCGCGCCGTGAGCGGGCTACATTTTTAAAACTCGAAGTAGGAGGCCCCTCTCCTAGCCAAGCGCCCGTGGCCCCCAAAGTGGCGCCGGAGCTAAAGCTGGTCAAAAGCGACAGCGTTTTTCAGATAACTTCCTGTGGCATAGAGTTCGTGCCCATAAGCGCTGGCACCTTTATCATGGGTACGGACTATCTATTTCCCAGTGGCCGCACCTTTGAGGGGCCGCCCCACTGCGTTAACATAACCCGCCCATTTGGGATGGGCCGCTATCCGGTGACCCAGCAGCAATGGGTCGAGATTATGGGCTACAATCCCAGTTTTTTTAAAGACCTTACGCGGCCTGTGGAAAGCGTTTCTTGGGATGAAAGCTGCCAGTTCATACGCTGCTTAAACTACCAAGAGGGCACTAACCGCTATCGGCTGCCAACTGAGGCCGAATGGGAGTACGTCGCCCGCTGCGGCGGTTTAGTTGATCCCAAAAAAAAGAAAGAACCTCTTGGCCAAATCGCCTGGTATAAAGGCAATTCAAAATCGGAAAGTAAACCGGTGGGCACTAGATTACCCAATCCCTGGGGCCTCTACGATATGCAGGGTAATGTCTGGGAGTGGGTATTTGACTGGTTCGATGATTACCCATTAGAGCCGTGTAACGATCCCCTAGGGCCCAATGAGGGTACCGCTCGGGTTATCAGGGGCGGAGCTTGGGGCACAAGCGACTTTCTGTGCCACATACATATCCGAAGCGTTAAGGCGCCTAGGGAGCGCAGCCCGCTCATCGGTTTAAGACTGGTCATCGAAGATAGTTTGCCAGCCGATGGTCGCTTTGCCATTTTTAACGCCGGAGGCTAAAAAAGCTAAATTTAATTTGGCCCATGGGGACGCTCTTCCCATGGGCTGCGGCTAAACGTCCATTTGAGGATATCATCAAAGAAAAGCCCTAGAAAAAAGTGCTTGACCATCGGTAAATTTGTGGTATACTCGTCGAAGTGTTGCGGGGTGGAGCAGTCGGTAGCTCGTCGGGCTCATAACCCGAAGGTCTCAGGTTCGAATCCTGACCCCGCTACCAAACATGAAAGTAGTAAGTTTTGTTAAAATGGAAAAAAAAGCCAGGAACCCGCTTAAATAATGGGTTTTCTGGTTTTTTTTTGTCAATTTAAATTCGAGATAATGTATCAAAATTGATTTGCAACCAGTTTTTTGGTGGTAAAAATTACGGTATCAATAGGCCGTTCTCATGGCGAAAAGGTTTTTACCGTGACCACCCTAAGAAAATCCGGAAAAACAAAGGGAGCAATCATGAATGTGCTGCCTTGGATTGCCCTAAAATAGCCGGTACGATTTGGCCAATAACTGCCGGGAACATTGTCCAGGCCGCTTAGTGGT
>JAITJB010000204.1 GCA_031279155.1 Deltaproteobacteria bacterium
CGTTGTCAGTCTCATAGGAGTAGGACTCAAGGTTTTTTAAATGGCGCTGGATATCGTTATTCTTAAAGGTCTGACAGGCGTGCATCAAGGCCGACAGATCGCCGGGATCAGGTCTGAGCCTTAAGGGACGCCGTTCCTCGTTTTGAGCTAGCGGAAAATCCCTAAGCATGATGTTGAGTTCACGGATGAGGGCTTCAGCCGTAATAATGAAGTCCGGGTTTTTGGCTTGGACGGTTACTAAATCTAGCTGTTTGGCCGTCATTTCCAGATCTAAGGCCATGGAGGCTAATTTATCGGCGCAAATGCCGGCGCTAGCTCCCTTAAGCCCGTGAATCCTGATAGCGTAGTTGGCTAAATTTTCCGTAGTAGGATTTCTTAAATCCTCGAGCATTAAGGGGGCGTGACGGGTAAAGGACCTTAGGAGAGGAACATAGACGGACTCTTTGTTTTCATATCTGGCCAGGCCCTTAACCAGATCCATGCCGTCGATGTAATAAGTGTTAAGCCTTTTGAGGTTTTCCTCAGAGGTTTGCTTCTGCCTGGTCTCCTCGTCTAGTTCTTCTATTTCAGCCGTATCCTCTTGTTCGGTTGGATAATCAACAATCTGGCCTTGCTCTGGATAGCGATCTTTGATCAAACGGTTTAATAGTAAGTCCAATTTATTTAAGTCAATGGGCTTAGAGATAAAGGCGTGAAAGCCGCTTTTTAAAAATAATTGCTCGTTTCCGACCAGGGCGTTGGCCGTCATGGCCACGATGGGCACGTTTTTAGCGTAATCGGTTTCGATTTCGTTGCGGATAATCCTAACCGCTTCAATGCCGTCCATCTCCGGCATCATGTGATCCATAAAAATGCAGTCGTAGCGGTGAGGCGAGCTTTTAATCAGAGAAATGGCCTGCTGACCGCTAGAAACGCAGTCTACGGTCAAACCGTAAGGCTGAAGTAAGGCTAAGGCTACGTCTAAGTTGGTTTCTACGTCGTCAACGACCATCACTCTAGCCATGGGTAGATAAAAGCGGTTGATGACCTGCTGCTCAATGGAGGCCCGGCTGAGAAACTGAAAGTTTTTAAGGCTTTCAACGGCTTCGGGGCCCAAAGGCGTACTATCGTGGACCTGCTGCTCGATAATGACCCGGAAAGTACTGCCCTGGCCGTAGACGCTCTCCACAGAGATGTCGCCGTTCATAAGGTTAACCAGTTCGCGGCAGATGGTTAGGCCTAAGCCCGTGCCCTCGATAATCCTGGCCGCTTGGAGGTCAGCTTGGGTGTAAGGGGCGAAGATCTCGTTAATAAATTCCGGCTTGATGCCGCGACCAGTATCGGTAACGTTGAAGTGGAGGAAACTGGAATTTTCGTCTTGGCTGAAAGCCACTTCTAAATTGACGTGGCCAGCGTCGGTGTACTTAAAGGCGTTAGATAAGATGTTGTTTAAAATCTGTTTGACCCTCAGCTCGTCGCCATAGAACATCTGCGGGATAGAGCTATCGATGGTCAGCCGAAATTCAATGGGTTTGGTTCCGATCCTAACGATATTGATACTGATGGCGTCACTTAAGAGGTCAGCTAAGTCGTAGGGGCTGGGCTGAATCTGGAAATGGCCGGACTCGGCTTTGGAGATATCCAAAAGGTCGTTGATGATGGACAATAAGGTCCCGCCAGCTGAGTAGATCTTAGTTAGGTTAATTCTCGTGTGCTCAGGTAGAGATCTCTGGAGTTCGGCTTTACTTAAGGCCATGATGGTGTTTAATGGAGTTCTAATTTCATGGCTCATGCTGGCCATGAAGGCGGTTTTGGCCTCAGAGGAGGCTTCGGCCTGCCGGGCGTCGATCTCTTCGGTCTGATCGTGGAACAACATCAGGGTGCCAGCGATATTAATGTCCGGGTCAATTAGGGGCGTAATCTGAATGATAAAGCTTCTGGCCCTCTCAGTCGGACTAAATTGGATGATCTGAGTATGCATGGCCGGGGTCTTGGTTTTAACGGAGAGAAAGAAATTTTCCTCAAGGGCGGCCATGTCAGCCTCAGATAAGAGCCGCGAGAAGATCTCAGTGGGCGTACGACCAGTAATAAGTCCCATGTGAGGCAGCTCTAAGAGCTTAAGAAAAAAGGAAGTACTGTACAAAAGGCGGTTAGAGCCGTCAAAGACCAAAATGATATTGGGACTATTTTGTAAGATGAGATCTAAGAAGACCTCACGGCTGGTGCCTTCGGCCGCTAGAACCATCGAGAGGTTCATGTTGTTGGCCGTAGCTTCCCTGGCCCTTAACATAAGTTTCTGCAAAAATATGTACTGGCGAGTAATTTTTTTATTTTCGCGGCGCAGCCTTCTTAACTCCAGTTCCAAGGCTTGAAACTGTTCTAAGGTAAGCTTTGATGGCGTGTCATCGTTCACAGCAAATTGTCCTTTGGCAAAACGGTTCGGTCTTTTTAAGCTCTGACTTGGCTCGATCGGACTTAGTTAAATCGATCTTGGTCAGACTCTAGGACTGCGGACGCAATTAGTCTCAGTCTCACTGATTTTAAAATCGGCAGCTGGCCAAAACCAAGTTGTGGAAGCTATTAATACTCTCCCCGTTGTCGTTAATCTCAGGGCAGAACTCCCCTCCGCTATAAAGAACTACATATGGCAACATGTCGCCGAGACCAGCTCGAAACATATCTAGCTCGGCTAGGTAATTTAAGCCTAGGCCGATGTTGCGGCCTAAGCAGCTGAGAATTAAGCAGAAATCGAATTGCTCCCATTTGAGCTCTTCGGTTAGTCGCCGGGCGCTTAGCAGTACGTCGGTCTCATCAAAACCAGATAATCCTAAGGTAGAGTTTAAGATGATGTCTTGGGTGCAGACGGCGTAGCCCTCGTCGGTTTGACTTATGAGCATGTGGATTTTGGACTTGCCGTTGGGCTCAGTGACCAAAAATGGCATGGTCAGATACGATTGTCTAATGTCGCCGCTAACTCCTAAGTCGCGTAAATAATCCATGAAGTTGATGCCGTTAACCTCCATTAGGATGTTGCCCTGGACTTTGGAGATGATAGCCCGGTGTTTGAGAGCTTTCTTTTCAGGTAGAGAAATTAAGTTAAATTTAGGTTTTATGAGGCCAAAAAATAAAACAAGACTAAAGCGATTTGTGTAGCACTCGCCGTTAAAAAACACATAACGGGGCATTTCTTGAATATTAAAATCGCAGGACAATGTACCAAAAAATGGACAATTGGGCAAGGCTTTAGTGAAATAGGCGACTACATGGTCGGCTTGGACCGGATGAACGCTAGGCGGCCCTAAGAGAAAGCCTAACTTGGGAGATTGGCTTTGGCCAGTCATAAGCCTAGAAATAAGCTCATTAACCTGAGTTTGTGGGTCGATATCCATGGATTCGGAAATGCCGACCGAAAAGACCATATCATCGCTAGTTAAGACGACTAAAGTTAAAAGAGAGTAGTCGGACTTACTTAGCTGTGAGGTCGTCATCGGGGCGGAAACCCCGATAATATCAAAGGGCAGAGTCTGGGCAATAGCCGGCAGTAATCCTGGGGCAAAGGAATCAAATTGGCCAAAGATGAGCGCGAAGCTATTGGCTAAAAGATTTTGGTTTAGCTCTAACTGGGCTAAGATGCTGACTACCGCCAGATCTATCTCATCTATTTCATTGGTTTGAGCAATGATAGATTTGATCATGTTATCTCAACAACTGTACTTTAAAGTGATCGCTTTGTGGTTTATAAAGCAGCCTAATAGCGATGTGAGGCTACTTCGGCAAACCGGTCCTGGACGGCCTCGAAGGCTTCGACGATCACGGGATCGAACATGTGCCCTTTTTCTGAGAGAATAACCCTACAGGCGTCGCGGTGGCTCATGGGCCTTTTATAAACCCTCATGTCCACTAAGGCGTCAAAGACGTCGGCCACCGACATCACTCGGGCGCACAGGGGGATTTTTTCCTCTTTAAGGCCTTTGGGGTAACCCTTGCCGTCCCATCTCTCGTGGTGACACTCAGCGATCATGATGGCAAAATCGTGATAGCTCTGGTCCGGGACCCGGGAAAATATGCCTCTTAAGAGCTCGGCGCCCACGGTGGTGTGGGTTTTCATTATGGAGAACTCCTCATCATTGAGGAGGCTAGGTTTAAGGAGGATGACGTCGCTGATGGCGATTTTGCCAACGTCATGGAGCGGGGCGGCTCGAGCCATCATGTCAACGGTAAACTCGGTGATTTCATCGACATAGCGGTTGCGCCTTAAAAGTTCCATGGCCAAGACCTCGACGTATTTGGCCGTGCGAGCTACATGACCCCCGGTGTTTTCGTCGCGGTACTCGATCATGTCGGAAAACGAGGCGATGATACTATCTTCTAAAACCCTAACTTTATTTTCGAGTTGACGGTTATAGGCCGATAGGCTCAGGTGGACCTCGATGCGGTGGAGTAGGATTTCCTTGTCCGCTGGTTTAGTGATAAAGTCTACAGCCCCACTCTTTAGGGCGCGGACCTCAAGGTCATTGTTATGAGTTGATGTTAAGAAGATGACAGGGATATGTCTCAGAGCCATGTTTTTCTTTATCTTGGCCAGAGTTTCAAATCCATCCATTTCAGGCATTTCGATATCTAAAAGAATAAGATCAGGAACTATCTGATAACACATTAAGAGAGCTTGACTCCCTGATTTGGCTAAAGATATTTCGTATGAATTTTCAAGCATAGAATTTATCTGTTGAAGGGTCATCAAATTGTCATCAATCACGAGAATGTTGTTCATAAAATGCTCTTAAACAAAGACCAGGCTCTTTGATGGGTGAGGCTAAGGCTGTGACAAATGCAGCTTCAGAGTTGCGAAAAAAATCCTAAATTCTAGGCTCATGTCCGGTTATGGCATCATAATTCTAAAAACATGAAATAAGATTTAGGGGTTGATTGTTAGAAAAAAATATATTAATATTATTTGTTTAAAAATTTATATTAAAAGTTTTAAATGGGAAGTTAGATTATAATTGAACGTAGGAATTAATAACTGTCTATCTTCAGCGAAAAAATGAAAAACAATTTAAAGACAATTCGAGGCTCCAGCCATCAGGATCAATAGGTAATTTAAGCCCTTATAATATAGCAAGAATGTTGGGTAAAAGGCAAGATCAAAATAGACCTTATTGAAGGCCAAAGCGATATTTTTTTGGCCTCAGGCCGGTTTTTCCTTCGGCCCTTCTAGTCAGCCTGTATTGTTTTAATTGTCAAGGAAGCGTCAGGGCTGGCAAAGCTTTTAGGCGGCCAAAGACTTCTGCGTGATTATAACTTATAAAGAGCCAAATGTTTAGAGTGATTTGTTAAAAAAAAGTTAAGTTTTCAAAATGATTGACAAAAAAAATTTGGCCAGAATTAATCAGGTTTTTTAGCTAGTTAAATTTAACCAGGGTATATGGCAATTTATAAGCTAGATAACTATGGAGAATTGCGGCTTATTTGCTAAGATAAGTGGGAGTCTAAAGAAGGGGGTTTAGAATTTTTCGATAAAGAAAGAAAAATAAAAAGCGGTCCGGTTTATTAGGCTAACCTTAGTGGCTGCCTAGATCGGTTTCAGCTGAACTATGGACGATATAGAGCTTTCCTTCGCTATCGATGCGGCCAGAGGCTTTAAGTCTTTTCATCATCCTAGTGACGCTGACCCGGTGGGCGCCGACCAGAAAGCCTAAGTCTTCGTGGGTTAGCTGAAAATCTAAGGCGTAAGAGCCCACTGAGCGCTGGTGG
>JAITJB010000265.1 GCA_031279155.1 Deltaproteobacteria bacterium
CCATAATCAACCGCGTGGGGCAAGCTTTAGGGCTAGATCCCTCACTTATTAAAGCCGTGATTAAGACCGAATCAAATTTTAATCCCATGGCCGTCTCTAAAGCCGGGGCCAAAGGCCTCATGCAGTTAATGCCCGGAACGGCTAAGGAGATGGGCGTTTCAGATCCCTTCAACGCCATGGAAAATATTTGGGGCGGCGCCAAATACCTTAAAAGGATGTTAGATAGTTACGGCGGTAACCTCAATAAAGCCCTGGCCGCTTACAATTGGGGGCCAGGCAATTACCGCAAACACGGCGGTAAATCCATGCCCAAAGAGACCAGGCGCTACATAGAAGTGGTCAATCGCAACTATAACCGCTTCAAAAAAGAGACTGAGTCGGCCTAAATTCTAACTTCTAAGCCGGAGGCCGTAAGCGGCCTTCGGTGATATAGCGACCTTCAGCCATACAATAGCCTTTGGCGCTATAGTGGCCTTAGGAAATCAAGTAGCCTTCGGCCATTAAATCTCCCATGTTTTTGCCTCTCACCTAAATCCCCCTTAAACCCCTCCAAAAAAATCTCCCGAATTTCCCTTGCTAACAATTAACAGGTTGTTATCACTAAAAATTTTGCCCTCAAAAATTTGATGTCTGGTTTTAGAAAAATTTGTATTTTACCATATGTCAAGGTTGTATATGCCTAGTTTTCGCAAATAAATTTTTTATTCTGAAGAATAATATTGACCATCAAAAGAAAAAAGTTATCAGATAACCTTGACAACTAGTTAGAAACTTTGCATAATGTAATTGGGAGTTGTATTAGGTGATATTAGCTCCTTGATATGAGCTCAGTCCATAGGCCTAAACGGGCTTTTTCGAGCTCGGCTATAATCCCGACCGGTTGTTCGTTAGTCAGCCGGAATGGGCTTTCGTAAATGACCATTTGCTCGAAAGGCCTGGTATGTCCGGTCGATCAAGCTTGAGACAGGCCTACCTAGTAGATTTCCCCTTAGGATTTCCTGTCGGGCACTTTTTTTTGACAGCGTCGCCAAGCGCAATGGAAACTCCGGCTTTATCGGGAGGAACTTATGAAACTTGGAACTAAGATAATTCTCGGCTTTTTGGCTGTATGCTTTATATTCATTGCCATCAGTTCCTTGGTGGTTTTCAGCCTGGTCGGCGTCCACGGTGCAACAATACGTTTACACGACGAGGTCTTAGCCGGTAGCGATCTCGTTTCCAATATGAGGGCTTCCGTGGCCAAGCTTTCCGGTGAAATATCCGAGTACAGTAGTAAATTAAGGCCCGAAGACTGGAAATCGGTTGAAAGCACCAGGAAATTGATTGTTGAATATTCCGAAAAGCTCAGAATTATTGTTCGTGATGGTACTAGCTATGATCAAAAGCTCTCAGACATGCTGATTGAGGCCGAAAATCATTTAGAGACCTTATATGAAGTAGCTACTAAAATTCCTACTTTCGGTCAAGAACTAGTACAATCAAGAGAAAAAGTCGCTCAAACACATGAGCTTCTGATAGAAAAAATTGATATATTCAGGCAATCACTTATTAAATTTTTGAATCAGTCATTTAAAACAGGTAATATTTCAGAGGATAGCTTTTATATAGAGCTCCTGGAACAGGCCGACGCCATCCGATACAAGGCTATGAACATGAATGCTAATGTCGTAAAAGGCTTGTATTTTCAGGATTTAAAGTACCTAGACATGGCCTTGGATGATACTGCCATCTTAATCAAAAGCATAGCCTCAATTTTAGAAAAGGCCAATGAACCAGAAAATCGTGAGATCTTAACCAATCTGCTCAAGGCGGCTCAGGGTAGCGAGCAGTCTATCAAAATCATCAGAAACAACTTGGCCGCCATCACGGATAATGATGACCAGCGCGAGGAGATCAGAGTTAAGGTCAATGATGAGTACAGCAAACTTTCGCAAGCTGTCTCGAATTTAACAACCGAATTTACTGTCAAGACCTCGGCCGCAGTCTTAAGGATTATCTATAGCATGATTATTGGTATTGTTTTAGGTTTCTTAATCAGTATAGTCCTAGGATTTTTCTTAACTAAAGGCATCACCGTACCCATCAGCCGGATCATCATGGCCCTAACCGATGGGGCCCAAGAGGTTGATAACGCTTCTGGTCAGCTCTCTTCGGCTTCTAACACCTTAGCTGAAGGGGCCAGCGAGAACGCCGCTTCTTTGGAAGAGACTAGCGCGGCTCTCGAGCAGCTGACCTCCATGACCAAGAGAAATAGCGACAACGCTATTTCGGCTAACTCCCTTATGGCTCAGGCTACCGACGCCGTCAGTAAGGCCGAAAGCTCCATGACCAACGTCATTAACGCCATGGGCCAGATTGCTACCTCGGGTAATGAAATAGGTAAGATAATTAAGACCATCGATGAGATCGCCTTCCAGACCAATCTTTTGGCCTTAAACGCCGCCGTGGAAGCGGCTCGGGCCGGCGAAGCCGGAGCGGGCTTTGCCGTTGTGGCCGATGAGGTTAGAAATTTAGCTATCCGTTCAGCCGACGCCGCCAAAAACACGGCTGACCTGATAGCTGCGACCATCAGTAACATCAATAGCGGATCTGAGATGGTCAATTCTACTTCCGAAAACTTCCATCTGGTAGCCACCCATTCTTCTAAGGTCGCTCAGTTAGTTAACGAAGTGGCCGAAGCCTCTAAAGAGCAGAGTCAGGGCATTAACCAAATAGCCATAGCCATGAGCCAGATGGATAAGGTCACCCAAGCTAACGCCGCCTCAGCTGAAGAGTCAGCCAGCGCAGCTAGTCAGCTCTCGCTCCAAGCCGAGCAGCTCATGGACTCGGTTGAAAACATCAATAGCCTAGTATTTGGTGGGCCAAAGCAAAGCGGCGCCAGCAAAGGTCGAGACTCGAAACAAAGCCGCAAATCTAGTGATAAGAAGGTCGATAAAGGCAAAGATAAAACCAAGGCCTTGACCGCAAAATCCTCGAAATCCTCCAAGACTAGCTCTAACAAAGCCCTGCCCATGGATAATGACGACGATTTTGAATTTTAGCGCCTTTTAATAAATCACTTGGCATTAAACCCACGGGGCGAGTTACCATTTAGCTCGCCCCATTTTTAGGCCGAAAGTTAGGGGGCGGCCCAAGTGATGGCCTACAAAACAAAGTTGACTCCATGACGACTATAGGAGGTTTTGGCCTCTTGATTCTAAAGCTTAAATCTCACCTAAGACAGCCAGATCCTAGGTTGGAGCATGCCGAACAACTTCGTCAATAATTTAATAATTTTAGATTTTATTAGGAATACTAAAGATAAAACAGGCAAAATATATCTCATCTTGATTTAACATTAAAATCAATATAAACAATTATAAACAAGAATATCTTATATGTTTTATGTTTAGTTATTCATAGGAAATATAAAAAATCATTAATAACTTAAAATGGAGAAATAAATTATTTCAGTCATGTTTTTCGGCATATACACAAAAAGATGCAATAATTTTTCAAAATCTATAATAAAAAAAGTTTTCCCTTATAAGCCGCGACATCCCTACCAAAGGGCCGTATACCGAAGGCTGCCATCTATGTGGGAGGCCGCTCAGAGAGCACTCACAATTTTATTGAAGTTTTGGCTCGTTATGACCGATAAGTTTTTAGGGAGCAAAAAGCCAGCGAGTATTTTCTCCTGGCCTTTAAGCCGCCCGTTTGCGAACAAATTATGGCTAAAACCGAAAAAATGGCTAAGAGAGCAATTCTAAAACTAAGCCTCACGAGCTGGATTAAGGGCTTTGTGGTTTTGTTAGTGATTTTAAATATTATCTAGATATAATATTCTAATATAGCATAAAAAAAGAGCAATCTCACGACTGCTCTTTTTTTAAGCCATAAATCAATTTGCTTTCCTGAAATATCTCTTTAGTTGTTGGCCACCTCTTTTTCCCGAGCCATAGCCATCGGCGTGGAATATTACCCCCACTTTGGCTACCCGCATTTCAAAGGTCGTTGTTTTGGGCTGGTTGAAACTATATAATAATATTTCAAACGAAGTCTAAAATCTTTATTAAATTTCCTCCATGCAGTTTAAAAAAGGTGGTTAATTTTTCAGGCCTGTCGGTTATCTGGCTTAAACAGGGTTTGGCGCCCTCTAGGGGCTTATGTAATTACGAGCCACTTTAACTCAATATCAGGCCATTGGCTGAACAATTTTTCTTTAAATTTCTTTTTAATCTTTTCTTTATTAACCTCCTTATGTGATTTGATCATCCGAAGGGGGATTTTTGATTTATATTCTGCTAAATATACGGCGGTAGAGTCTGTGGACCCGATCAGTGGACCGAGTCCACAGGCCTCTTGCGCCCCGGCCGGTGGAGGGCGAACAACAGCCGGGGTTCCTACCTCAAGGCTCGGTTGGATGCCTTGGCTGAGCCCTGGACTCCAGCTAGTTTCCGGGGCACGGAATTCCCCCATCCACGACCACGTTCCGCCTCCCTAAAAGAGTATCCCCCCTCCGGATGATTGAGGCAGCCGGCCGGTATAATTGGGTTAATGCAAATATTAAACCAACTCTCAAGGCCTGTCATCGCGTCTGTTTTTGGAGCCTAGCCAAAAATGTCTTCTTTTGAGTCAACCTTTTTGATTCAGATCTGATTACCTAAACCCTTAACAGTATGTAGCGTGGCCATTCGATGTTTTTACTCGATAATGAATCAAGTCTTTTCTTAGTTCAGAGTTATCAGTCAGTATTAGCGATTTTTATGGCCGCAAGCGGCGAGTTTTGACGGCGTCCCGGTGGCTTTAGGTTGTGCTTGCGCAACTTTCTAGATACCCCGGCTTGACTTATGCCCAATTGACTGGCCATCTCCCTGGTATTGCGGCATTGGCTAAGAGCTTTTAGGAGAATGGTCCTCTCGGTTGCTTCTAAGTTGTCGTTAAGCTGCTTAGGCGACCTGCGGCCCAGGTATTGGGCTTTATCGGTAATCTCTCGGAGGGGGACAGCGCCGTTTGATCGAGATTTTAGATAACCTTTTAGAAAGACCCCCAATCTAGGCGTGGGGCTTAAGATGACCGATTGGTGGAGACAGTTGACCAATTCCCGGGCATTACCAGGAAAATCGTAGCTTTTAAGGGTCTCTATGGCCAAGGGGTCGAGGATCATGGACTTTTTGTAGCGATGGTTGAGCTCAGCTAACTTGCGCTCAGCTATGTCTAAGATGTCTTCTGGTCTATCGCGTAAGGGCGGGAGCTCTAGACAGAAGACGTTAAGCCGAAAGAAGAGATCTTCGCGAAACAACTTTTTGGCCACCAGTTCCCTAAGATCGCGGTTGGTGGCGGCGATGATGGTGCAAGGAGAACTTAAGGCTCTATTACCGCCCACTCGCCTAAATTCGTGGTTGTCTAAGAAGGTCAGTAGCTTAGCTTGGATGGATAGGGGCATCTCGCCTATCTCATCTAAAAAGACCGTGCCAGATCCCACTGTTTCAAACAATCCGGCCCGGCCGCCAGGGTTAGCCCCGGTGAAGACTCCCTTTTCGTAGCCAAAGAGCTCGGCCTCCAGTAAGTTTTCCGGCATGGCCGCGCAATTTAAGTGGATAAAGGGCTCAGAGGCTTTTTTGGAATTGGCGTGAATAAATTTGGCCAGTAAACCCTTGCCGGTCCCGCTTTCCCCGGTTAAGAGAATCTCTCTAACCCCGTAGCGGGCTAATTTGATGGCCGTGTCTAAGACCCGTTTCATTAGTGGGCTCTTGGCGACCATGTCATAGCCGCCTAATTCCTCGTAAGAGGGAGCGTTAGAGAAGGAATGTAAGTTTTTTATTATTTGGATTTGCTCTAAAGGGTCGGCCATACCCACGGCCGCAGTCAGATCTCTTTCGATAATGGCTATCAGTTCGGTCTGACCATCGGCGCTTAAAATGGGTATTGAGGTAACTTGGATGAGGTGGTTGGTCTTAAAGTGGCGGATTACTCTGGTGATGGGTTTTTTTTCACGTAAGGACTCAAGCCCGACCTCTTGGTTGAGCCAGCTTAAGTTATCCAAAAAACTTACGTGGCGTCCCTCGAGCTCGGCTGCGGAATGCCCGGTTGGTAGGGCTGAAACCTGGTTAACCAAAATCAAATGACCGCGTTCGTCTAAGACGCTGATACCGTCGGGGGCGTTTTCGACGATCTGGCGATAGAACGGACTCAGAAGGTCCTTTTGACCCGCTTGACTAACATTTTCAGCTTGGAAAGAGTCGACAATAGCCACCATCAGGCGATCGGCTTGGCCTGGTAGTGGCGTAACTAGGAAGCGCAGTCCTGGCATCTGTGATAGCTTAAGGCCGTTAGTTGCCATCTTTTGATGGTCATGTCGCTGGATTAGTCCGACTAGCTCCGGCCAGAGAACAACTAAACTCTGGCCCTCAATGCGGTCAGGCGGAAGGCCAGTTAGTTCTAAGACGGACTCGTTGGCAGCTAAGATGACGCCTCCATGGCTGACTATCAGGATAGCTACCGGTGAATTGGACACCTGTTCTTGGAGCCTCGGCGGCTGGCCTTTAAGTGGGTCGTCCGAGGTCGCAGATTCCAACAATCCCATACCTAAACTCCCTTTGATGGTCTTTAACGAGGATGAGTCCGGAGCCATCAGTCCGGACAGGGGTTTTGGGGATGGTCGGTCGTTGGCTTTAAAGCATCTAGTCTCCTTAAGTTAGGTTTTGATAAATCGTGCTTTCGACTTTATTAGAGGCTACCTCCAAAATTATGGTTGAACAAAATAGGAACAACCCTAACAAAAAAATGGTAACATAGTCGCTTGCTTAACTCAAGACCGAACGTTAGTTTTCAGATTTTTTAAACAAAAAAAAGCCAAAAGCCAGGGCTATTAAAATCTTGGCCAGAGGACTGAAACAAGATGAAGAAGTATGATAAATTAAGAACCGGTCTTTTTTGTACGAATAAATGTTGTGTAATTATCAAGAATTGTTTTGGTCAGGTTTTTGTCATCAGCCAAAGAATCTTTTAATGCATTAATAATTGATTTTGATAAATTTTTAGGTATTTTATCTGGAATAATATCAAAAACAAGAATCTGTATTTTGTTCGATAATTTTTGACTGTTTTTATGGATGATGCCCTGGCTGTTGGCGCAGATCCTGATGGGCTTAGAAATTAAGTTCCAGTTATAAATAATACTATTTAATTGCTTAATTATATCTTCTAATATTGGTTCTGGTGACTTATTTTGTATGGCATAAATTAACTTAGTTACTGTTAGATCGATATTTCTATCCTCTATAGCCAAAAACTCCTGGGCCTCGACCTCGTAGAGGTTGACTAGATCGGCGATTAAGGGAGGGCAAGCCCGGCGGCCCAGTAAGGTGGCCGCTGTGACCGTTAAGGTTATCGTTTCCACTAAAACCTGAGGCTTCAATTGGTCTAAAGCCGATCTCATAATCTCGCGAAAGTATGTCCGGCGCCCCAAAATAGCGTCCCTGACTAAAGCTAAATCGCAAATCAGGGGAAAGCCGGCAGTTTTGCGGTCGCAGTTTATCTGATCCATCGTCTCGATGGGGTTTATTTTGTCAAATAGGTTAGATAGAAAGATGAGCCATTTGTGAATCAGGCTAGATTGGCTAGTTTTAAGGCGTTTAAGTCCGGCGGCTATGAGGTTGGCGGCGGCGATGGGGGTTAGTTTATTAAATTCAAGGAGCTTTAATATTTTTTTTTCTGGCGGAGGAGATTTACCGGGGCCGATAAAAGCCAGTTTTAAGAGGTCATCTAAGTTCTGGATGGAGCTCTGTGGTAGCCAGGCGATTTCAGCTATCAAGCGCTTACGGGGGTTAATGAGGATACTTAATGATTGGCCTAAAATAGGCCAATCGCCCTCCAGATTCCTCTCATCGGCCAGCTCCGTTAAGCGCTTTCGGTCGTCAGTAAGTTTGGCTTCTAAAATTTGAAAGGGGTTATCAGTAAAATCCATCTTTTTAGCTTCTAATGATATTGGCCTCATCAAAAAAATCATCGCTTGGCTTTTGGAAAATGCGTATCTCCAAAAGATCGATGACCACTTTACGGAGCTGACTAAATTTTTTAGCCTGGCAGTATTTGGCGCCTAAGCGCGCGAGCTCTTTAAATTTACTTTGGTCGGAATACAAACTAGGGTTTTTGATGAGATCGTTAAAAAACCCCTCCACAAACCAATCCTGACGCCATAAGAGCTGAGAGTTTCGTCCCTTAAGCTCAGCCATATGGTGTTCAAAATCGCGATCGTCGCGATCTAAAGATGATTTAGCCGTCCGGACCATCAGCTCAAAGGAGGAGATTTCCGAGGTCCGGGCGTATTGGCGAAGCTTGGTGTTGAAATGGTGGACGGCCTGGTCGAGCTCAAATTGCCGAAACTTTTGGAGGTTATCTTTTCTGACCTTAGCTAAAATGCGCCGGGCCTCTAAAATAGTCTCCATAGCTTCTTGGGTGTCTTCAATTGACGGGCTTTGGGTTGAAGAGCTGGTGATGAGTTCCAAGCGGGAAGCGGCGTCGGTCAGCCTTTGATCTTTGACTACGACCAGGGTATTAAAGAGGCGTTTTTTTAGTTTTTGGGCTTCTTCGAGCACCAAGGGGGCCGAAGAGGCGTAGTCGGGCTGCCCTTCTTGGCGGGAGTAGAAGTTTTTCCCGGAATAAAAGGTGCTGCTTATGGAGGGCACCGATACCTCGAGGATAATATTTCCTGAGTCTAAAATCTCGTACTCGCACTCTAAGGTGGCGCCAGCTGGTATGGTCCCTTCGAAGAAATCCGAGCCTGAGATCTTTAGGACCCCGATAAAGCGGTTATCGGTCAGGGGATCTTCGATTTCACCCTCCCAGAGCTTAAAATTAAGCGAACTGGCCGCCCCGGCCTTGAGGGCTTGGCCAGCTTTGAAGATCTTTTGGCCCTTCTTGGGTAATGGGTCGCCGGCTCTAATTAAGTATTCAGGTAGTGGCAGCCCCCCCAACTTATCGAGGACCTCCACGGCTATGGAGTGGGAGGCCGGAATGGAGTCAACGCTAGCCGGGGTGCGGGTGATGACGATATGGTCCTTAGGTAAGGGTATGGGGCGACCGTCTTGGGCGAAGGCCGAAACCTTAAAGGCGTTATCGCCGTTTTTGGTAAGTCTCACTTCAACAGTTGCGCCCTTTTCTATTCGATAACGCCCGCTGGTCCAACCAGTATCTAGGCTATCGATTTGAAATTCTCCCTCAATAGGTCTTTGGTCGCCTAAGCGGACGGCGATTTTTGCGCTCGCGTTTGGCGTGCGCGAGATATAGGCAAAGGAGAGTTGATATTGTGTATCAATGGGTAGGACGCTGCGGTTAGATTTACGGGCCCGGTTAGAGGTGTTCCAGTCGATTGATTCAGCGAAAAGACTGGCCCCTTCGGCCACAGCCGTCATGGGGTTTAAGCCTAAATCAGAGGGTAGATCAAGATGATTACAGACAGCGTCCCTTAAAGGCTTGTAGTTGGTGGGGCCGCCGACAAAGACCACGGTTTGGAGATCTTTGGTCCTAAGTCCGGCTTGGGCAACTGTTTCTAAAGCTGCGGTCACGGTCTGCTCAACTCGCTCTCCGATGAGACTATCGTAGAGTTCGCGAAGGAGCGGGATTTCTAGGTAGATCTCCTGGCCATCGAGATCTTTAACCCTGATCTCGGTTTCGCTTAGGCTTATGACAGATTCTTTTTTTGAGGAGAGCTCAATTTTAGCCTGTTCGGTGGCCCAGGCGGCAAGCCTTAGTAAGGATTTAAATTGGCTACTTACGGCTAAATCCTTTGGCAGCTTAAAGTTACTGTGGAGCCAGGGGATGACCAACTTTTCAATTAGAGCTCTATCGAAATCTCGCCCGCCGCACATGGCGATCCCGCCGTGGGCCAGAAGGTTTACTCTCTGGTTAAGGCTTTCGGCTACGGCAACGTCTAGGGTGCCGCCGCCTAAGTCGAAGATTAAGAAAGCGCCGTCATCTTTGCGCGTGCGCATCACGCTCATGACCGCCGCCACCGGCTCCTGCATAATGGCCACCTTACCTAGACCAGCTAAGTTAGCCGAGTACATGGTGG
>JAITJB010000221.1 GCA_031279155.1 Deltaproteobacteria bacterium
CCTGGTCTCCATGGCTTACCTGGCTAGGGATGCCGAAAAAAGAATAGGGCAGCTCGCCTAAGTTTCTAGGACCAATGAGTTCGGCCAGGGCCTTTTTATCTAAGGTGGGCCATACCTCAGGTGGCGGGCTAAGGGGAAGCGTTACCCGGTTTTCGCCGGCTAGTTGCCCAGGGTTTCTGGCCAGACTTTTAATGGTATAAACTACACAAACAGATAATGCAATCGTTAAAGCAGCAAAACAAAGTAATATAGCTAGCGGCTTAAGATAACTAGATCTTTTTTCGACTGTTGTTTCCATTTCAGCTAACAAAAGTTCGCCTCCAGCTAAAAATAGCTCGGGTCATTAACCCTTAGCCGGGCCAATGACCGTGATATCGCCCATATAAGGCCGTAAGACCTCGGGCACCACGACCGATCCATCGGCCTGTTGATAATTTTCCAAAATAGCTATTAAGGTCCGGCCAACGGCCAGACCCGATCCGTTTAAGGTGTGGACAAACTCCGGTCGGCCGCCCTTGGTCCGCCGAAACCTGATGTTGGCTCGTCTAGCCTGAAAATCGGTGAAGCACGAGCAAGAGGAAATCTCGCGGTAAACCCCTGGGCCTGGCAAAAAGACTTCGAGATCGTAAGTCTTAGCTGAGGCAAAGCCCATATCCCCGGTCGATAGAAGCATTACCCGGTAAGGGAGCTTTAAAAGCTTAAGAACCTCTTCGGCGTGGGAGGTTAGTTCCTCTAAGGCGCCAAAGGAATCATCGGGCCTAGTAAACTTAACTAACTCGACCTTATCAAATTGGTGCATCCTGATCATGCCCCGGGTATCGCGACCGGCGGCCCCGGCTTCGGCCCGAAAGCATGGGGTATAGGCGGTTAGCGAGATAGGTAGCTCACTATCGTCTATGATCTCATCGCGCTTAAGGTTAGTTAGGGGGACTTCGGCCGTTGGGGCCAGCCAAAGATCGCGTCCCTCGATTTTAAAACCATCTTCGGCAAATTTTGGTAGCTGCCCGGTACCGTACATCGAGGCGGAATTTATCATAGCTGGCGGCCAGACCTCGAGGTACCCATGTTTTTTGGTATGAAGATCGAGCATAAAATCGATAAGAGCCCTATTGAGCTTAGATAATGGCCCGTAGAGAGCAACAAAACGGCTACCTGAGATCTTAACGGCCCGGTTAAAATCCAATAACCCACTACTCTCCCCGATCTCCCAATGATTTTTCGGCGTAAAATCAAAGTCCTTAGGCTCCATAATGCGCCTGACCTCGAAATTAGACGATTCGTCGCCAACTATTACCGAAGAATGGGGGATATTGGGGATATTAGCCAATAATTCCCTCTGGCTCTCTTCGACCTCAGCTAAAATTGGCTCTAACTCCTTGATCTTAGCTCCCAGAGCCCGGTTGGCTTCGATTAAGTCATCGGCGCTCTGACCGGCTTTTTTTAATTCGGCAACTTTATCGCTAGCGCGGTTGCGTTCAGACTTGTACTGTTCAGTCTCGCGCAGAAGAGCCCTTCTTTTTTGATCGAGCTCACTAAATTTACCGATGGTCGCAGGATCGCCTTGGCGGTTGGCGATCATCTGGCCAATGGCTTCCAAATTATCTCGGACATATTTTAGATCCAACATAGGCGGCCCTTCCTCTCAAGCCAGTTTCATGGTTTTACTTAGCTTGTGTCACTTGGCTTGTGTCACTTGGCTAGTGTTATTTGGCTAGTGTTACTTGGCTAATGTTATTTGGCTTTTATTACATGGCTGGCGTTACTTAGCTAGTGAAATTTAGCTAGTGTTACTTGGCCAGACTAAAGTCATATACCAAACTTAGGTGTTTGTCAGGGATTTTAGCTCAAAAAATCTGATTTCAAGATCGAAAATAATCGGCTGGCCGGCCAAATAAATGCGGTCTTTGCCCAATTGGCCTTTTTAGCCGCCTCAAATATGTGGCTTCCAGAGAGAGTTGCCTCATGTTAAGCTAAGGTAACCCTGAATTATATTAAATTTTCTAACTCAATTTGTCAACACTTAGGTTAACCTAAAGTTAACCCTAGGTTAGCCTTGGCTCAGGCTTTGGCTCAGGCTTTAATCATTATTTTTTTCGCCTTAGCTAACCTAGCTCCAAAATAAGACCGGTCAAAGGCCGATTTTAAGGCCAATGACCGGCAAAAATTTATGAAAAATTTTAAAATTAGCGAACGACGTTAATCTGGCCGGATTTACGCGAATGGGCTTTGGGGTTGGGCACAGCCGGATAGCCGATGGCAGCTGATCCGATAACTAAGTGAGTGGCCGGAAAACCTAGGCTCGAGAGGTAGCTCCGAAAGCCAGGCTCCTCGCCCACCGCCGTCAGCTGGTTGACCCAACAAGCCCCTAAGCCGACAGCGTGGGCGGCTAAGAGGATATTACCCAAAACCAAGGTCCCATCTTCCTTGGGGCAGACGGAATCTACCCGGTGGGCACCAACGATAATGAAGACCGGGGCGTTTTTAAAATTGATAGTGTAGGCCCCGCTGACGAACTTGCGGTAGCGATCAAAACCCTCGATCTGCGAGGCTTCTTTGAGTTTGCCGTCGAGATCCTTAATCTTATCTAGACCAACAATGGCCGTGATGTGCCAGGCCTGGGTGCCGTTAGCCGTGGGCGCGAAACTGCCGGCATTTAAAATAGTGTCTAAGACCCCATCTTCGATGGGATCGGTCTTAAAGCTTCGGATGCTGCGCCGCTCACGAATGGCCTTGATGACTTCGTTATCCACGTTGTGTCTCCTTAGTTGTTGCCTCTGGCCTAAGAGTGGCCGCACGTCAGCCGGTCCTAGGCCCAAGGGTTGGCGGGAAAAAAATGGGCTCAAAAAAAGCTTCTCTCTAACGAACGATCATTACTACAAAAATCATTACCCCTAAAATAAACCAAAAATTTAATTCGTCATTCATAGGGCTCAGCCACCGGGTGGTCGAAGCCCTCGATAAGCGGGCCCTTGGGCGTTACGATCTCCACTGGCGGTGGTTTGGCTTTAAAGGGATCGAGACTTACTAAATCGATGGGCCAGACCTCTGGCCACATCGGGTGAGGGCTTATACCTGAGAGCCGGCGGTCGATAACTATTTTAACTTCCTTTTGATAGAGCATCACGTAGGGATGTTTTTCTTGGGCCATTATGGCCAGCCGCCTTAAGACCCTAGAGCGCTCTTGGCGGTCGGGAGTTGATAGTTCGGCTATCAAATCGTCAGTTTCGTAGTCACTAAACCCGGCGGGATTGGAGTTAAAAGAAGATCGAGAATCTAATAAGCCGCCCAGCCATAATTCCGGGCTAGGTAGCCAGGGCCGGCGGCTGCCTAAATAGAGATCAAAATCCCTCTTCTCCAAAAGACCTTGGCCGTGATTGCCTTTAAGGGGTACGGTCCGTATGGGGAGCCCGAAGGCTATTAATTTTTCGGCCAAACGTTCAGCGTCTATCCTGGCTTGAGCTTCATCTGATGGGTAAACTAGATCCATAGGCAGCCTAGATTGCCCGATACTTGTTAGTAATTGGCTAGCCCTCTGTTGGGCGGCCGTTACGTCTAAAGTCTTTGAGCCATCAAAGCCCGGCAGTAACCCTGGCGGGACGATGGCTAGAATTTTAACGGCTTGAGCATTACTCGCTTGGCTATTGCCAGTTTGGCTATTACCGGCTTGAGTATTACTAGCTTGGCTATTGCCTACTTGGCTCTGGTTAAAGGTTAGAGCCGCCAAAAGCGAGATGGCCTCGCGGACCCCATCGAGCTTTAAGTAGGGCCTATCTAAGTTAAAGGCCAAAAAGCGGGTCTCAAAGGCGGGGAGGCTAATCTCTTGGTAATCTTTGGAATCTTGAGAATACTCGCTACCCCCTCTAACCCCCCAAGCTAAGTGGGCCTTTTTATCGACCATGACCTTAGCCCTTAAATCGTCATCTGGCTCAAAGTAAAAATCTACGCTATCTAATTTTGGAATAAATGGAGCGTCAGATCGGATTTTAAGCTTAACGCCATCAGTTGTCAGTTCCGCCTCAAAGCGGCCGGAGCCCAAAGTACGGTTATCTAAAAAACCGGCCGGCCTAGTGGCCGCCAAAGGACTTATGAGAGAGGCCATGGGCGTGGTTAAAGCCGCCAAAAAGGGCGACCAGGGTTGGTCCAGATGAAGCCTAAAAGTGTAAGGACCTACGATTTCTAAAGTTTTTAGGGCCCGAAAATAAAGTTGACCAGTATCTGAAGCCATGAGCCTATCGAAGGTAAAAAGGGCGGCATAGCTATCTACCGGCGCGCCATCAGTAAAGGTCTGACCTTCTCTTAAAACGATAGTATAAATTAATCCGTCATCAGAGACTCTATAAGTCGTAGCTGCCGAATCGGTATTGTCCAGTTCGCTCGTCCCGGGCTTAAGGTTAAATAAGCGCTTGTAGGAGGTCATAATGACCGGCCAAGCCATGGGGTCGGGCGGATAATGCTGAGGGTCTAAGCTGACCGGAGCTCTGGGGTAAACTAGCCTTAGGGTATCAGCCGAGGCCTTATGGAGAAAAACACCAAAAAAAGACAAAAATACTAGAAAAATTATTAAAAGACTAGGAAATATTCTTAATTTAAGCCAAGGCCAAGACCCAGGCCTTTGGGCCTGGCTTTGAACCGGGCTTTGAGTCTGGCCCTGGACCGAGTTTGTTCCGGGTTTTGTTCCGGGCTTTGTTCCGGGCTTTGATCCGGGCTTTTACCCTGGCCAGGGACGCCAGCTATGGTCTTAGGTCGGACTTTCACATGTGAGCCAGGGCCGGGCCAATAGCTCCTAGCCCCCAAATAAAAATACTGTAGATAAAAAAGCCAAAGACAAAGACAAAGGCGGCCATAAAACAAAAAATACCCTGCCCCTCAAGCCTTAGGTACATGTCGATCAGGGCGTTATACCATTCTTTGCGCCAAGGACTTATGAGAACAAAAATAGCCGTAGAGAGCGGGGCTAAGACCAAAAAGAGAAATTTTTCCCGCCAGATAAGGCTACTGCGGAAGCGATCGGTAGTGTAGACCCAGGTAAAAAAAATGGCCACGGTCGCCAAGTAGGCTATATGCCAACGAAGGAATCGGTTAATCTGCTTTGATTGCTCGGCATTTAAGGCAAAGAGACGCAATTAGTTTCTCCTAAAATACAATATGTAAATTTATAGTAAGCAGGCGGCATTCATAGGCAGGGCCTAAATTTGGCCAAAAAAACTGGGGGGCCTTACCTGGAACAAAATTTTACCTCAAGAGGCCGGCTAAGTCCATAATTTGTCCGGGCCTAGCTTGCCCGTAGGTTTAGAGCTACAGAGTGGTTCTAAACTAAGAATAAAATTAATTTATGTTTTTTTGTTATTTGTGCTACCATGATCTTGCCATATGCCTCAGCTACCCCGATCACATTACCCAAAAAACTAGCTTTAGTTAGTTGCTTTTAAGAAAATACCTAGGTCTCAGATCTCCTTCATTTTTTGGCCCTGATCTTGCAATCTTCTTGGTAGACCGGAATTGCGACCGGATTTTCCCTCTTTGCTTTTTAGTCAACTTCGTTCTGATATGAGGAAAAAATGGCCGACGATTTAAAGGAGCAACCGCCTCAGGCCGACGGACTAGAATCATCGCCTGAACCGCGCGAGCTGAACGGAGCAGCCAGCCCCGAAAATGCTCAAAGTGATATCCCGCCTCAAAGTGAGATAGCCCCTCAAGCTGAAGCCGGATCTAATCAAGATATCCCGCCACAAGGCGCTCCAGAGATACCCTCCATGGCCGCCACTTCCCGGCTCAGGCCCTTTGGCGCCCGCCGGGCCGAAGAAGATCTGACCAATCCACCGCCTAAAGCTAACGCCTCAAATCTGGCCACAACTGTCCATAGCGGCGCCGATTCTGTAGCCGCCTTGGATTTGACGCCACCAGGCGGAGCTCCTAGCGCTAAGTCCTCCAAGCATATATTAGTTAAGGGGGCGGCGGCAGCTTGGGAAAAAATGGTCCTTCTCTGGAAGCGCATCCCCCCGGTCGAGGATATTTTCGATATGGTCTTGGCCTCGCTAGGTTTTCAGAGAAAACCGGCCAGTATGCTTCGCCGGGCCCAATCACTGGCCGCCAAAGGCCGCTACGCCGACGCTGTCAAATGGTTTAGGGATATTCTTTATTTAAGGCCTCTTACTATCGCCGCTTACGACGGCTTAGGCCGGGTCTATTTCCGCATGGGCTTAGTGGAAGAAGCCACCCGGGAATTTACCATTGCCGATTCTCTAGAGCGTTTGGTCAACAACCGAGATGACCTAGACGCCGCTTGCTCTCTAGCTAAAGCCTTAATGGAGCGCAAGCAGTCTAAGATGGCCGTCTCCCTTTTGGAGCCGGTTTTAATCGCTCATTTTTATACGCCCAACAATAGCGATCTTTTAAAGCGCATGGGCCTTTTATACACTGACCTTAGAGCCACCAAAAAACTCCACCAGGTCTATGAGGCCGGTCTGGCCCAGCACCCTGATGACCACGAGTTTTATATCCTTATGGGTAATCTTGAGGTCAAATTGGGCCGCTCAGCTGAGGGCGAAAAACTCATCCGTTGGGGCCGCCTAATGGGCCGGCTCAAGGAAAATCCCAATGACCTTAACGCTAACATGGCCTTCGGCGAACTGTGCCTCAAAGAAAACAAGCTCGAAGAAGGCCTCGATTACCTAAGGAACGCCGCCGCCTTATCGCCAGAAAATAGCGGCATCCGCTGGCGGCTCTTCAATCTCTACCAAAAGCAGGGTAACTACAACGAGGCTCTGCGCTACTTCTTAGAGGTCTTGGCCATAGAGCCGGAAAACGAAGAACTTAAATATAAATTGGCCGATTTTTACCGCAAAAACCACCACTACGACGAGGCCTTGGAGATCTACCGGGCTCTGGCCAAAGAGCATCCTCGCGAGCCCAAACCTAGATTTTTGATGTCCTCGCTTTTGAGCGAAACCGGACAATTTGATGAAGCCCAAAACTTTAAAACCCTAGCTGAGACCTTGGCTATCGGACTTAAGCCCGATCCCGACCATCGGGAGACGGTCATCTTTATGAACTATCTGTTCAGCATCCATCATAACGCCGAAGCCACCGAGTGGCTCAATCGCGGCCTAGCCAAGTGGCCCTACCATGGCGAGTTGATTATTACCAAAGTTAAGATGCTCTACAACGAATACCGCTACAAAGAGGCCGTAAATCTCCTTAAGCGCCTGATTAGCGTCAAGCACGACATGGCTGAGCCCCACATGTGGATGGCTCTATGTTACCAGCGCTTAGGTAACCACATGGCCTCCTTAGCCGAAGCTCAGCTGGCCACCAGGCTGGCCCCCAAGAGCTTTACCTCGCACAAGGTCTTAGGCGACATCTTAAAAGAGCAGAAAAAAATCAGTCAAGCCAACGCCGCCTACGAGGTCGCCGATATGATAAGGCTCTCGCAGACTAAGTCTGTGGCCCATAGTTCTGGCCTATAACTTTTAGGGGCGCCAAAAGATGGCGCCCCCTATTTTTTTGTTGTCAGCGCTTTTTTAGTTCTCCCTAAAGCCCCTCTCTTTAGTCCGCCAAAGACCCACTATTACTGTTTGGACTCAAATTTGATGCATCTTTGGCTCAAAAACGCGCTCGCCCTAGAGCTAAAATAGGCGGCCTCGCTGATTCAGCCCCTGACTAAATCCCCCTGACTCAAGAGTGGTTAGTGGTATTGGCTAGATGTGGGGCTTTACTTTTATTATAATAATGATTTGGCCCTTTAAAGTTTGCCCAAGCTAACGTCAAAAAAAGACTTGTAAAACTGAAGAAAATTTGATATACTGCCAATATTGTTTTCTTGGCTTGAAACAATTTTTTGTCGTCTAGAATGTCCAGACCTACCTAGAAGGCCTAGGACGTCTGAACGCCTAGATTGCTTAGCTTGCTTAGCTTGCTTAGCTTGCTTAGAATGCTTAGAACGCTTAGCCCCCTTAGAACGTCTGGCTGCCTCTGGCGCCTTGAACGCCTGGCCGCCTAAGCTGACTTAGATGCCTAAGCTACCTAAGCTGCCTAAATTTTTTGGGCCAAGAGCCAAGGGCATTATCTGGACTTTTTTCGGCTAAATTCAGCCATTTTTCGTTGAAGGCAGGTTTTTTGATGACCATCACCAAGGAATCCATTATCAGGCAAATCGTCGACAAAACGGATTACAACCGGTACGAATCAAAACAATTTATGGAGATATTGCTAGACATTATCTTCAAAAAGCTCAGCGCCGGCGAAGACGTTCTCATCTCTGGCTTTGGTAAGTTCAAAGTTTTGAAAAAAAACGCTCGCTTAGGCCGCAATCCCCACACCATGGAAGAGATCAAACTCCAAGCCAGAAGAGTTGTGACCTTTAAGGCCTCTGAGAACCTTAAGCGCAAGACTAACTTCCCGGAAGAATACCTCCGCCAGGCGGCTATCAGGGATGCTATCATCTTAAACGCTCAAAACACCAAACGCCCCTGATGTAGCCCTAAGTTAGATCGCACTCAGCCAGCTGGTAAGCCTCTTTTTCCCCTTTTTTATCTTTAACGATCGTTCATAATCCCAGCCAAGACGCCATCAACCCTAAAAAACATTAACCTTATAAGCGGCAATTTGATTAGGAGTTCTTGGGGCTGAGCTATCTCATAAATAGTTCCGATCGCTCGTAAACCTAGGCAAAAACAAAAACCCTGATGATGACCTTTAATCGGTCCCTCACCAGGGTAAAAATACAAATTATTTTTTGTTCCCGCTATCTTAGCTTAGCCAAGTAGGTCCTAGCTAGGGATCACTTCTTGCTGCGCGGGGCTTTGGGTTCCTTGCCGTTAGCCACCAGGGCTTTGAGTTCCCGTCCGACCCTAAAGAAGGGCATGCGCTTGGGTGGAACGTAGATGGCCATGCCAGTCTTGGGATTGCGACCAGTATAGCCGCGATATTCCCTGACTTTAAAGGAACCGAGTCCGCGTATCTCCGTGCGCTCGCCATTGACCAAACCATCTTCAATGGTCTCAAAAAAAGCTGTGATAACCTTCTCAGCGTGACTGTGCGGAATACTGGCTGCCTCTGAAAGGGCCATTACCAGTTGGGATTTGTGCATTTTTTACCTCCCCTCGGGCTAAGCCCGCAGAAACTAAGCACAAATGAGCCAAGAAAATATTGCTTTGAAAAAACCAGCCAATAGAGCTCTTTACCGGTCAAGCCCTACTGCCTCACCGATTTTGCTTTTTTTTCTAGAAGACTAAAGAAAAACTTCTTGACTCCCCCCTATTTTAATGCGAACGTTTCAAAATTACAAGATATTTTCCGCTGGCCGGTCCTGGTAGTTCCCTGTACAGACCACTTATCTGTGGTTTCTATGGCTTGTCTAGGGTTTTATATGGTCACTGATAGAAGCTAAATATTTAATTTTTAATCATTAAAATTTTGATTATTTTCTGAAATCTACTGAAACATATTTAGGCTAGGGAAAATTCAAAAATCTGGGGGCTCTGAGAGCGGCAGTCCCACCGGGGCCGTCAGATCGTGGTAATTATAGCGGCCCAGATAAGCCGATTCGTAAATGGCCTGGCTCTCTAAAACTCTTTTGACGTATATGGAGCTCTCCGAGAAGGGTAGGCTCTCGATAAAGAGATCTAAGGGCCTCTGGGGCACGGCCTTCATATAGGCGTTTATGTTAAAGGGCCCGCCATTATAGGCGGCTAGGGCTAGAGGGAGGCGCCCAAAAACCCGGATTAACTCGCTTAAATAAGCCGTACCATAGCGGATGTTGAGATCGGGATCGAAGAGATCTTCTTCTCGTAGTTCTCTGTCGCCCTCCAAAATAGCTAACCGCGCCGCCGTGCTGGGCAGTATCTGCATTAAACCCCGGGCGTTGGAAGTAGAAACGGCTACTTTTTCAAAGGCGCTTTCGGTACGGATAACGGAGAGAACGAGCTGCGGACTTAAGCCGTGGCGCCGCCAGGCGCCTAAAACGGCCCTGGCAAAAACCATGGGGTGGTTCCAGCGCCGGCTTTGGCTATCAGTTTTCAGGCGGTTAAGTAACTTAACGGCCAAAGAGTATTCACCGCTAGTTGCGGCAAGCAGAATATACCTCTTGGCCGCTAAATCGGAGGGCAATGTTTTAAGCGGAAGTATCGTTTCCGTAGCCGCCAAAAGCTCATCTAAGGCCGCCAAATAATCGCCAGAATCTAGATAATAGTCGATAGCCGCCTTTGATTCCTCGCGCGAGCCCTCTATTGAGGGATCAATTGGTTTTGGTGTTGCGATCTGATAGATATCTGGCCAGGGCAGGCTTAAGCGGTCAGAGAGCCACATGTAATAGCCTAGGCTATCGCCGTCTCCCCACATATCGCCGGCCGGGCCTTTAAGTAAGGCGGCCAAGGGAACAGATAGGGCTATTTTTTTGTATTGACCCAAAAGTGTTGCCAAACGGCCTTCGGCCAATAGCCGGTAATAACCCAAATGACTGGCCGCTACCCTTCGGTAAAAATTTATGGCTTCCTTTTTTTGCCCCAACATCTCGTGGGCCCGGGCCTGATAATAAAGGCTGGCCGCGATTTTCCCGCCCGAACGAACAGTCTCTTTTTTAAAGTAATTTATGGCTTTTTGAGGGTCCCCTGCCAATAGGGAGGCTAAGCCTAGCGAATAAGCGTTATCGGCTAGCCTTTTGGCTAGATCTTTTCTTGATTTTAGTAAGTCTTCGGCCTCGTCAATCAGCCCGCCCTTAACTAAGATGTCAAAGCATCTTTCAAGCTCTCTTAATTGAGCATTACCTTTAAGCTTACTTGCTACTTTGGTGCGGGCGCTATAAGCCGCCTCAAATTTACCCTGCCTTAAATTTAGAGTTGATAACCACCTAAGGGAAGTTGTGTCAGTGCGTTTTTGCCAAAAAGCGTAGGCCGCCTCAAAGTCCCCGACCCTTAAGGCTAAGACGGCCCCAAAGGCCTTGAGCTCGTTTTGAAGTTCCTTAGGAAGATTTTCTTGGGCTAAAACTTGAGATAGAAGAGCTCTGGCCTCGTTATTTCGCCATTCTAGACCTAAAGCGCGAATGAGCTTAGCTTTAGCCCCAAAGTCCCCTTTCTCTGACAGGCGGCCCAAGATGACCCGGTAGCCGTTTAAGGCCCTGACCCAATGGCGATCGCGGGCAGGGCCGTTAATGATCCGGTAATATATGTCTAAGGCTTCTAGGGGATCGCGGCCGGCGACCAAGCCGGCTTCCAGGGAGGCTAAGCCGGGCCAATCTCTTAGTTCGCCGCTTTGACGGCGTATGAAGGCTAAGGCTTCGGTAAATCTCTCTTCGATAATAAAACCCACGGCTCTAGCCCGCGCCTGAGCCCGGCGAGAGTGGAGGGTGGGGTTTTTCATGGGGATAGCTTCAATATTGGGAGGCGGGAGGGTCTTTTGGGGGGCTGACTCAAAAAAAGACAATCTAGGTGGACCGGCGGGCTCAATTGCCGATATGCTGTTTAAGCCCGCCATCATGCTAAAGGCTAGTAGCCAAGCTAACATAGCTCTATTAATACCCTCAATACTTCAAGGTAGCTTGCCTAGGGTAAGATAATCCACAATGATCTCAGCTACCCTGACGGCCACGCCCAGTTGGGCCTCATAAGTTGAAGCTCCGAGGTGGGGGGTAGCGGCGAAGTTATCGAGCGACAATAGTGGCGACCAACCCGGCGGTTCCTGGACGAAGACGTCGCTGGCCGCCCCGGCTAACTTACCCTCTTTTAAAGCGCTGTAAAGAGCCTCTTCATCAATTAAGCCGCCTCGGGCGCAATTTATGAGATAGGCTGAATCTTTCATCTTAGCTAAGACGCTTTTATCGATCATGTTGGTCGTCTCTGGCGTCTTAGGTAGGTGGAGGGAGATAAAATCCGATTTAGTAAAGAGTTCTTCGAGGGTTACGGGTTCTGCGCCAGCGCTTTTTATGGCGTCTTGGGTTAAATAAGGATCGTAGGCTAAAACGCTTAACCCCAAACCCTTTGATTTATTGGCCACCAAGCGGCCAACGGCCCCTAAACCAACTAAGCCAATGGTTTTACCTAAAACTTCCGTTCCCGTAAGGCCTTTTTTCTCCCAGCGTCCAGCCTTAATCGAGCTCATGGCCGGCGAAAGTTTGCGTGATAATATTATCAAGTAAGCAATGACCAATTCGGCCACAGCGTTGGCGTTTAAGCCAGGGGTGTTAACGACCTTAATACCGCTGGCTAAAGCTGCGGCTAAATCGATGTTATCGAGTCCGGCCCCGGCCCGGCCAACGATCTTAAGTTGACCTTCGGCGCCTTTGGCTAGGATTTCTTTGGTGACGGTGGTCGCGCTCCGGACAATTAAAGCCTGATAATCTCCGATAATGGCTTCCAGCTCTTTAGAAGGGAGGCCATTTTTTTGGTCAACGGTAAAACCGGCTTTTGCCAAGATGTCCGGGCAAACCGACTCAATTTTATCGCTGATAAGTACCTTAATTGTCATAATAAGCTCCAGGATATATTATATTTTAATAAGCGCATAATTAGCCGCGCCTCCTCTGAAATTCAGCCATAAAACCGGTCAAGGCCTTGACAGCGTTTAAATCTAAAGCATTATAAAGCGAGGCCCTTAAGCCGCCGACGCTTCTGTGCCCGCCCAAACCTACTAAGCCTTCCTTTTTGGCTTCCTCTTGGAAAGGCTTATCTAGTGAAGCATCTATTAGGCGAAAGGTCACGTTCATGATCGAGCGGCTGGTTTCCTTAGCCGTTCCCTTATAAAAACCACCGCTAGAATCAATAGCCGCATAAAGAGTTTTAGCTTTTTCGCGGTTTAAGGCATCCATGGCTTTTAAGCCGCCAATGGTCTTTTTTAGCCAGCGAAAAACTAAGCCGGCTACGTAGATGGCAAAAACCGGCGGCGTATTGTACATGCTATCATTATCAATATAAGTTCGGTAGTCCAGCATGTGGGGGAGACCCTTTTTGCCGCTAAGAGCAAAATCCCGCCTAATAATGGCGATAGTTAGCCCCGCCGGGGCCACGTTCTTTTGGGCCCCGGCAAAGATGAGCCCAAAATTAGTCAGATCCAAGGGGCGCGATAAAAATTCTGAAGACACGTCGGCAATAAGTGGCGCCGGGACGCTAGAGGGAAAATTTGGCCACTGCGTTCCCCGGACCGTGTTATTGGAAGTTAAGTAAATATAATTGGGCTTTGAAGAAAAATCAAAGGTTCCGGGAATATAGGTAAAGTCATCATTTTTGCTGCTGGCCGCAATTTTGGCGCCTGCCCCGCAGATCAAGGCCTCTTGATAAGCTTTGGTCGACCAAAGTCCCGTATCGATATAGTCGCATGAGGCCCCATCGGGAGCAAAATTTAAAGGGGCCATGGCGAACTGTAAACTAGCTCCGCCTTGACAGAAGGCCACCGCCCAATCGTCGTTTAAACCCAAGAGATCTTTTAAGAGAACTTGGGCGTCATCGGCCATCTTGACCACTTCTTTGGCCCGGTGGCTGTTTTCCACGATGGACATCCCTGTGTTTTGCCAATCGAGGAATTCTTCTTGAACCTCCTGGAGAACCGGAAGGGGTAAGGCGGCAGGACCGCCGTTAAAATTGTAAACACGCATGGTGATTAGACTTTCCCAAAAATAAGTAATTTATGCCCGGACGCGGGCGACAGGCAAGAGGCCGGCTGGGCCATTGATCAGAGACCCGGAGAGGAATTTTGGTCTCCGAAACCGCCAAAGGCTTTTTATATTAAGTTTTTTTTACCTCTCAGTCAATAAAAATTAAGTCAGAAACAAAATCCAAATCAAGGCTTTCGGTAAGAGGACCCTCACAAACCTCCTGGCCAAACCTCATAACTTTAGGATCGCTTGGATCGTATTTGGGCCACAGGGCTTGGCAAGTAGGCTCGCTTGCAATTTGGCTAGCAATTTGATTTGACGTCCTTAAACCCTCATTGGGACTACCGGTTTTTATAAAATTGACCCAGCGGCTTTGGATTTCTTCCTTAAGTTTTTGACCGCTTGGGCCTAAGGGCGCAAGTCTTTCTTGTATGCCAAAAACAAAGGGTAGTTCTGAGGTATGATAGGCCCCTATTGCGGCCTCTTGAGCCTCCTTCCCAACGTATTCAAACCTATAAAAATAGACGTCAGCGTGATCTGAGTGGAGATCGGCGAAACGCTTCATCCCAGCGCTAAAAAAACTCGTCTTAACGCTTAAGCGGGCCCGGTCGATAATCGTAAATTCTTCGGTCACCGGAAAACGCCGCCAAAATTCTTCGGCCCCTTTGGGCCCAAAGGTGGTGGCCACCATATTATAGATAGGATCTTCCTCTGTTTGGCTATCAATAAAAATCGACCCTTCATCTTGGTTAAAACCCAATAGTAACTTAACTTTATTGTGTTGACCTGCTTTCATGACCTTTTGAATGTCAAAAGGTATGACCTTTCCATCGATAACCGGGAAGAGCGAAAAAGCGGCGGGCCTGGCTAGTTCAGGGTTAAAGGGGGATATCCTGGAAAAAATCTTAGGATCTAGCGCACGTGCGGCCTTTATTCCCCAGGCGTCGTCAGTAAGCCTTAGGGAGGCTAAAAGAAGCTTCGCTTGATCTTGGGCTAAAATTAGATCCCCAAAACTTGGGGGGTTAGCCTTTAAAGTAAAGACCGAGCCGCTCTCCATAATGGCCCCGCGAAAAAGGCCGCTAGAGAGCGGGCTGGTTATCAGAGCCGATACGCTAATGGCCCCCGCGCTCTCCCCGCCGATAGTAACCTTTTCGGGGTCGCCGCCAAAGGCGCTGATGTTATCGCGGACCCATTTTAGAGCCTTAATCTGATCTAATAGCCCCCAATTGCCAGTTGTGCCGTAGAGATCTTTTAGGTGCTTACTTGCCAAAAAACCAGAGGCGGCCAGCCGGTAATTTAATGTCACCACCACCAGGCCTTCTTTAGCTAACGAGCTTCCATCGTATAAGTCTTGGCTGCCAGATCCGATACCAAAACCCCCGCCGTGGATAAAAACGTAAACGGCTAGGTTATCCCCGCTCTTGGTGCCTTCGGGCAGGTAGATATTTAAGTTTAAGCAGTCTTCTGAAACGATAGAGTCCGTCTTAAGGCCGAAAAAGCTAGTGTCGCTCAGTTCTTGATAGCAGGCCGGACCAAATTTGAAGGCTTTAAAGGGTTCCGTCCAGGGTTCAAGATCGGCTGGCGGGGCAAAGCGCAGATCGCCCAAAGCTCCCTTGGCGTAGGGTATGCCCTTAAAAGAAATGACTTTATCGGCCAAAAGGCCGATTACCGGCCCGGCTGGCGGCTGAAAATTTACCTCTTTTTGATTATCTGCGCGAGCGGCCGGCGTAAAAACCATAAAAAAAACGACTGCGGCGGCCAAAACCATAACACCCAAAAAGCTATAGCCCATAGAACTAAAGCCCATGGAATACTCGAAGGCAGAATTGTCCATCTAACCACCTCTATCTAATTTTTTTTAGTCGCCTAAATGATAATTTTTGGCAAAAACCCTTTCATCTTCTAAGCTATTGACCAAGCCGTCCAAGCGGGCCTCTCTTAAGGCTGAGAGGACCTTTTGAATGCCCGGCCCTGGGGGGAGCCCTAGGGCTAATAGATCGTCCCCGCCAACTAAGGGGCTGACTTTACGGTAAATGGCCAAATAGGCCGCTCCGGCCCGATCGAGCGATTCCCCACGGGATTTGGCCATGATATATAAAATGCCTGGCCAAGAAAGAGTTGAGAAGAGCTTATCGATTTCACTTGGCTTAAGCTCGCCGCCAGCGCGGCGCCGGCGGTTGGAAGATAAGATCCAATTGAGCTTAGATCGCTCCGCTATGAGCTCTTTAGCGGCTTTGCGGTGGGTCTCTAGGTTATCGGTCAAGCGCTCCAATTGAGCCTGGGAGAGGTTTTCAGTTAAGACCAGGTAATAGACTAGCCAAAAGTTAGACATCCTCTGGCCGCCAAAGGTCAATTGAAACCAAGATCTTACTTTAGAGACCTCTTTGAGAAATTCTTTTTGGTGGGCCATTAACTTTAATTCTGGATGGATAGTAGTCAGTAACCCCAATTCCGAGAGTTTTTCTAAGGCTGGCTCGGCTTCGGCCTCCTGGCAGACGTACTTAAGTTCCGTTAAAAGCCTTCGAGGATGGATGTTATCAAAAAAACCATTGCGCACAGCGTTCTCAACTAGACTCAAAGTCATGCGGCTAATTTTAAAGCCTAGGCGAGCGGCAAACCTTACGGCCCTAAAGGCCCTGGTCGGATCTTCGATGATACTTAAGCTATGTAGGACACGAATTAGCCCCTCCTTGATGTCCTGATAGCCACGGTAAAAATCAAATAATTTACCGAAATCTTCCGATCCCAAACTGAGAGCCAAAGCGTTAATGGTAAAGTCCCGGCGCTGGAGATCTAGTTGGATTGAGGCTTTGGAGACTACCGGTAGGGCCCCAGGGTATTCGTAGTATTCCACCCTGGCGCTAGAGAGATCGACTCTAATGCCGTCTGACAAGATGACCGTAGCCGTCTGAAACCTAGGATGCCTTTTGATCTTTTGGATATTGAGCTGACTTTGAATGGTATCTAAAAAGCCTCCCAGATCGCCGGTTAAGCAGATATCGAGATCGCCCACGGGCTTGAGCATAATAAGATCGCGGACCGTGCCGCCCACTAAGTAAAGTGACGATGAAACTTCTTTGGCAATCTGACCTAAATTAAAAACTAGATCTAGTATTTTGGCCGGCAGCCTATCTTCCATTAGGCCCCTGATGTTTTTTTCGTAGGGCCCGGTGCGCCCGCGCTTAAGTTCATCGGAAGCGCCCGAGGTTTCCCCGGCTAAGAGCCTTAGTAAATCCGTCCTGGTGATGACGCCAATGGCCCGGCCAGAGGGATCAATTATCGGGAGGATCCTTTGACCTTGATCGACAATCACGGCCTTAATTTCCCCAAAAGTTGCTTCCGGCGGCAGAGTCTGAAACTCGGTCGTCATAACCTCTTTGACCGGATAAGCCGTCAGCCCATGATAGATGGCCTTAGAGAGGGTGTGTTCGCTTACGATACCGGTAGTCCGGCCCTCAAGATCGGTTGCCAAAAGAACGTTTAAGCTGAAGCGGACCATCATGTCCATGGCTTCGGTTAAGGGCCTTTCTTCGCGTACGGTAATGGGCGGATGGACCATGATGTTAAAAGCGCTATAGAGGCGGCCCAAGGTATTTTTTAAGCTATCTTCCAGCATAGCCCGGGCTTCTTGGAGGCTTTTTCCCCGGATAGCCGCCGCTGCCGCCGCCGCATGCCCGCCCCCGCCCAAGGCTAAAGCGATTTGACTTACGTCAAAATCCCGCAGCCTAGAGCGGCAGACTACTTGGACCAAGCTTTCCATCTCAACTAAGAGAAATAATAGATCAGCCCCCAAAATATCGACCATCTTGTGGGCTAAGACGGCCACATCCTCGATGTGGTTTTCGCGTCTAGCCATGGCCACGACCAAATTGCGGCCCCTAGTCTCCCTGGTTTCGGAATTTAAAATGAGCTCATTTAAAAGCGAGAGCTGCTCAGCTGTAAGCTCCCGGGAGGTGAGTTCGGAAACTACCGAAAGATCGGCGCCCATCTCAACTAGCCAGGCCGCGCTCATCAGATCCATCGGGGTAGTTGACCCAAAAGTAAAGGCTCCCGTGTCCTCATATAAGCCCAAAGCGAGCATGGTGGCTTCTTGCGGCGATAGTGGGAGATTTTGCTCGCGGATGAGCCCGGTCATGATGGTGACGTTAGCCCCCACCATCTTAACTACTTCTAAGCTGCCTTTAAGATCGCCGGGACTATCGGGATGGTGATCGTAGAGGTGGATATCGAGAGAGGGGTTTTCTAAGCAAGGGGTAGCCGCACCCAAGCGGTCGCGCTGCCTGGTATCGACGACAACTAGTTTGGAAACCGACTTAAAGTCCAGATCTTTTGGCCTTACCACATCAAAATAATATAAAAGCGATTGGATGAAAAAATTTCTGATGTTGCGGCCCTGCCCCCCTGGAAAGAGCATGACGGCCTCAGGATAGAGCTTAGTAGCCGCAACCATGGAAGCCACAGCGTCGTAATCGGGGTTAACGTGCGTGGTGATGACCGTAGGCGCCTTGATGGCCTTTCCTCTATCGGTCATATCTAGCCATCACTTCTAGGATGGAAGCAGCGGTGGACCTCATCTAAGCGCTTGATTTCCACTTTAAGGTAAACTTCCGTGGTGCCCAACGACTCGTGACCCAACATCATCTGAACAGAGCGTAAATCAGCTCCGCCCTCTAAAAGATGGGTAGCAAAGGAGTGCCTTAAAACGTGGGGCGAGAGATCGGGAAGGCCGGCTTCTTTGGCGATTTCAGCTATCAGCCGCCAAAGGTACTGCCTAGAGAGCCTTTGGCCGCGTTTATTTAAAAAAACATTGGGCGGAGAGTTTTTTACTGTGAGCTTTGGCCGGCCGTATTTTAGCCACATGCCTAAGAGCTTTTGGGCCATCTCGCCAATGGGAACCAATCGCTCTTTAGATCCTTTCCCGCGAACCCTTAAAAATCCTTCTTTTAAATTTAGGTTAGCTAAGGGCAGATCTAAGAGTTCCGATGCCCTAAGGCCCCCGGCGTATAAGACCTCTAGCATGGTCCGGTTGCGAAGCCCAAAGAGATCGTTAATGTCCGGATAAGTCACCAGCCTCTCCATGGCCTCTTTATCCAAGGCTTTGGGCAGAGGCTTAGGGACCTTAGAACCCGGGATCCTAACCGCCGGGTTTTGGTCGAGCGCGCCCTCAATCTCCAAAAAGGCGCACCAGCCCCGGATGGCCGAAAGTTTTCTGGCCCGGCTGCGCGGGCCTAAGCCATCTACCTCAATTAAATGAGTTACATAACTTAAAATAGATTCCGGCTTGATCTGCCCTGGCTCAGTTATGCCTATCTCACCTAGGTAACGAAAAAAAGAACTTAAATCATAACCATAGGCATCCAAAGTATGGCCAGATAAGCCTCTTTCCACCCTTAAGTGCCCAAGGTAGCTATCGAGGGTGATTTCCAAGGCCTGAAGTTTTTGGTCAGCCAGGACTTCATGGTCAGCCTGGGCTTTTGGGTCGGCCTGGAATTTTTGGTCCTCCTGAAGTTTATGGCTAGCTTGGGCTTTTCTGTCAGCCTGGGCTTCTCTGTCGGCCTGGACTTTTCTGTCGGCCTTAGCTGCGGTCTTAGATGATTGAGGCTTTGGGCTTACATTGGTATCTCTAGGTTTTGGTTTCTTGGGAGCCAATTTTCATCTCCTAATCTGTTTGGCCAAAAACCTAGGCCAAGAATTTAGGTTTTCTCGCTCTTATTTTATCATAATTTCACTTCATGAGCCTACCTAAACTCTAAAGCCCTCGCTTACGCTATGTTCCTCAGATGAGTTGACTTAGATAACGTTACTTTTTCTTTTTATAAGGAGAATCTAAGATTTCCTAGAAGGACAATCTAAAAATTCTTATCTGGACAATCTAAGAAAATATTTTTATGGCGTGGGCTCAGTAGGCCTTTGGCCGCGACATCAAAACGCCGCCGGAAAACTAAAAAAAATTTAGACTTTTGTTTGGTCCAATATTCCCGATTATCTTGAGTAAAATCTAGCCACCATGTAAAATAATGACATCTTGGTGGACCTGTTCTACCCATGTTTTAGGAAAGCCAAAAACCAATACTTCCCAGGAGGATCTCTTACATGGCATCCAAAAAGATTCTGTTTTTAGTTGGCGATTTTGTCGAAGATCTGGAAATCATGGTGCCCTTCCAAGCCTTAGCGGCTGTTGGCCACCAAGTTTTCGCCGTCTGCCCGGGCAAAAAAGCCGGCGATCTGGTCCGCACGGCCATCCACGATGGCGAGGGCGATCAGACCTATTCGGAGAAAAGGGGCCATAATTTTGTTTTAAACGCCGATTTTGATTCGGTTAAGACCCCTGACTACGACGCCCTGGTCGTCCCCGGCGGCCGGGCCCCGGAATACCTGCGGCTAAACCAAAGGTTACTGGAAATCGTCAGGGAATTTGATGCGGCTAAAAAGCCCATCGCCGCCGTCTGCCACGGGCCGCAGATCCTCATTTCGGCTGGCGTCCTTAAGGGCCGTACGGCTACCGCCTACCCGGCCGTCCAACCCGACGTCGTTGACTGCGGCTGCAACTGGTCGCCGACAACTCCGGGGTTAGATAACGCCGTAACCGACGGTAACCTCGTAACCGCCCCGGCCTGGTCGGCCCATCCGGCTTGGCTGGCCGCCTTCTTGAAGGTCTTGGGCACTAAGATCGAGCTTTAAAAAGGCCTCCCCTCCGGGCCGCCAGGTGGCCCGGAAATAAGGCTCCCCCATTAAGCCCCCGCCCCCGGCTTTTTTTGAGCCTCTCTAGCGAGCGATCGCTCTGGCCAGGCCGGGTTTTTTTTGGTAAAATCAAGCTATCGTCAAGAAATAATTAGACCCAAGGCCTATAAAATATCAGTATAAAACATGCTTGGGTAGTGTAAAGCCATTGACAGTTTTTAGGATCACAAAAATTGCGCGCCCCATTTTTTGGGCGCCCCATAAATTTTGGGTTGGCTTTAAGCCGGATAATTTTTTAAATTTATTTTCATCACAGGCGTAAGTCATCCCTTTTCACTTTCCTTTCGGGGGTTATACATGGCTACTAAAATGGTTTATTCGTTCGGGGGCGCCAAGACTGATGGTCACGGCGGCCTGAGGAACCTTTTAGGTGGTAAAGGCGCTAACCTAGCGGAAATGGCCCGCATAGGTCTGCCAGTCCCGGCTGGCTTCACCATCACCACCGAGGTCTGCACCGCCTATTATGAAAGCGGCAAAAAATTCCCAGTCAAGCTCTTTGACCATGTCAACGAGGCCCTGGCTAAGGTGGAAAAACACATGGGAGCCAAATTCGGGTCAGCCGAAAACCCACTTTTGGTCTCCTGCCGCTCTGGGGCCCGGGTCTCAATGCCTGGCATGATGGACACCGTCCTTAACATCGGCTTAAACGATTCCACGGTTGAGGGCTTAATCGCTAAAACCGGTAACCCGCGCTTTGCCTACGACTCCTACCGCCGCTTCGTGGCCATGTATGGCGACGTGGTCCTCGGCCTAAAACCGGAGACGGACAAGGAAAAGGATCCCTTCGATGAGATAATCGAAAAGGTCAAGCGCGATAAGGGCTACCATAGCGACGTGGAACTTACGGAAGATGATCTCAAAAATTTACTGACGGCCTTTAAAGATCTCATCCACCGCAAAACCGGTCACCCCTTCCCGGAAAAGCCCCAAGATCAGCTATGGGGCGCCATCGGGGCCGTTTTTGAATCCTGGATGATCCCAAGGGCCCATGAGTACCGTAAGCTCTACCAGATCCCTGAAACTTGGGGGACAGCCGTTAACGTCCAGGCCATGGTCTTCGGCAACATGGGCGTAACTTCGGCGACCGGCGTGGCCTTCTCCCGCGATCCCTCAACGGGTGAAAACTATTTCTACGGCGAATACCTAACCAACGCCCAGGGCGAAGACGTGGTGGCCGGCATCCGCACCCCCAACCCCATTAACCGGGCCAAAAAGCTGCCCGAAGGGGTTGAAACCACTTTAGCCGACGAGATGCCCAAGCTCTACCAAGAACTCGACTCCATCCGTTTGACGCTGGAATCTCACTACCGCGACATGCAGGACATCGAGTTTACCATCCAAGAGGGAAAACTTTGGATGCTCCAATGCCGAAATGGCAAGCGCACGGCCCAAGCGGCTATTAAGATAGTCTTAGATTTAGTTAGCGAAAAACTCATCACCAAGCGCGAGGCCGTTCTTCGGATAGATCCCCACCAGTTAACCCAACTACTCCTACCGACCTTTGATATTAAAGATCCCAAATACCTAAAGCGCCATATATTGGCCAAGGGCTTACCGGCCTCCCCCGGGGCGGCCTTGGGCCAGGTGTATTTTTCCGCCGCCGAGGCCGAAGCCCACGCCGCTAGCGGGACTAAGGTTATCTTGGTTCGGGAGGAGACCAGCCCCGAAGACATCAAGGGCATGAACGCTGCCCAAGGCATCTTGACCTCTCGCGGCGGCATGACCAGCCACGCCGCCGTCGTGGCTCGCGGCATGGGCCGCACCTGCGTAGCCGGGGCCACCATTAACGTCGATTACCACCGCGACCGCTTTACCGCTTCTGACGGCACCGTCATCCATCAAGGCGATTGGATCTCTTTGGACGGCACCTCTGGCGAGGTCATTAAAGGCGCCCTGCCCTCGGTTAAGGTGGAGCTGGGCGACGAGTTCAAGACCTTTATGCAGTGGGTGGAAGCCGAAAAGATCATGAAAGTCCGGGCCAACGCCGATACGCCCAACGACTCGGCTGTAGCCCGTCAATACGGAGCCGAGGGCATCGGATTGTGCCGGACCGAACACATGTTTTTTGAGTCCGACCGCATCGATCACGTTCGGGCCATGATCTTAGCCAACGATATAACTGGCCGGCAAAAGGCCTTGGATTCACTTCTGCCCATGCAGCGCCAAGATTTTGTGGGCTTATTTAAGGCCATGGACGGTTACCCGGTGACCATCCGCACCTTAGATCCGCCTCTCCACGAGTTTTTGCCTCAGGCCGAAAGCGATATCGAGGCCTTGGCTAAAAAGTTTAACCTGCCTTTAGAAAAGGTCAAAGAGCGCATAAATTCTCTTAAAGAGCAAAACCCCATGTTGGGGCTCCGCGGCTGCCGTCTAGGCATCTTGTGGCCCGAGATAACGGCCATGCAGGCCCGGGCCATCTTTGAGGCCGTAATCGAGGCTTCAGCCGATGGGGTTAAGGTCTTACCGGAGATCATGATACCGCTCATCGGCAATGAAAAGGAGTTTATCCTCCAAAAGAAAGTTGTCGATAGCGTAGCTAAAGAAATCCAACTTCAGCGCGGCGTTAAGCTCCATTACCTGGTCGGCACCATGATTGAGCTGCCTAGGGCGGCCTTAGTGGCCGATAAGGTGGCAGACGCCGGGGCGGAATTTTTCTCCTTTGGCACTAACGATCTTACGCAGACAACTTACGGCCTCTCCCGCGATGACTCGGGCATCTTTTTACCCCAATACTTAGAGCAGAAAATTTGGGACCAAGATCCCTTTGTGACCCTCGACCAAGAAGCCGTGGGGGAACTTATCGACATCGCCGTGGCCAAGGGCCGCTCTGTTAACCACAAACTTAAGATAGGCATCTGCGGCGAGCACGGAGGCGACCCTGATAGCGTGGTCTTCTGCTTCAATGAAGGTTTTGACTACGTATCATGCTCACCTCACCGCGTGCCCTTAGCTAGATTGGCTTCGGCCCAGGCCTCTATCCGGGAGAAGATGGCCGAAGAAGAAGTCAAAGAAGTCAAAAAACAAATGACCAAAAAAACCAAAGCCGAAAAAGAGCTGCCTAGAAAAGTTGGTCGCCCGAGAAAGTACCCGGAGAAAAAGAACACTGTTTCTATTAAGACTCTAACGACTAAAGTCACCATTACCCCTAATACCCCTAAGCAAACTAAGCCCAAGCTCGAGCCTTCTAAGCGCAAGGGTATCACCATTAATCCCGTGGCCATTAAGGCCATTGAAACCTTAAAGCCCATCCCCAAGCCGGGATCGCCCAACTATAAGCCGGTACCTAAACCCAAAGCCCCGGCTAAAACTACCGGCAAAACTGGTCCCAAAAAGACGACCAAATAGACTACCAAATAGGCTACTAAGCTAGGCTACTAAGTTAGGCTACTAAGTTAGGCTACTAAAATGCCAAAAAAAAAAGCCGGGCCCGTAAGGGCCCGGCTTTTTTTTGGCTTATTTCAGTTTTAAACTGGAAATCTCTCGCTCAAAGCCACCAAGCGCTCATAGTCTTGGTTGACCCGGTTAGTTATCGTGCTAATATCGTCTTCCTTAAGGTGCCGGAAGCGACCTTGGATTTTAAAGTATTCCGAAATAGGCGTGGGATTATCGACCTTACGGTTGATGACGTAGTTACCGTCAATGACCTCATAGAGAGGGAAAATGCGGGTAGCTACGGCCAGTTTACCGCTTTCTATGGCCAATTCCGGTTTCATGCGCCAGCCCGTGGGGCAGGGCGCGTAGACGTGGAGATAGGCTGGACCTTTGATGGCTACGGCCCGGCGGATCTTATTCATCAGATCGAGATGGAAGGCCGGGTTAGCTGTGGCCACATAGGGCACCCCATGGGCGGCGGCGATGGCCGGCATGTTCTTCTTCCAGGTGTATTGACCCTTGGAATGGGAGCCGACCGGGGAGGTGGTGGTGTTGGCGCCAAAGGGCGTAGATGAGCTCCTTTGGATACCGGTATTCATGTAAGCCTCGTTATCGAGGCAGACGTAGACGAAGTTCTCGTGATAACGCTCCAAGGCCCCGGAGAGGGCTTGAAGGCCGATATCAGCCGTACCACCGTCGCCGGCTACGGCCACCACCGGGATCCTCTGATCGTAGCCGCGCCCCTTGCGCCTTAAAACGTGAGTGGCCGCTTCAACCCCTGAGGCCACGGCGGCGGCGTTTTCAAAAGCCACGTGGATCCAGGGCATGCGCCAAGCCGACTGCGGGAAAGGTCCAGTACACACTTCCATACAGCCGGTGGCCGAAACAGCGATAAACTCGGTGCCTAGGGATTTAAGTAAAAGCCTTAAGGCCAAAACTTCACCGCACCCCTGACAGGCCCGATGACCTGGCGCCAGAGAATCCGGCCCTTTAGGAAAGTTTTTAGCGGTTACCTTTTCAAACGGTACATCAGCGGCTCTCATTCGTACACCCCCACGATTTCGCAACGGACTTGGGCCTCACCGGAGGCAGCCTGGTCAAATATATATCTAAATTCTTCGCGCGTTACGTCACGACCGCCCAAGCCCAACACGTAGTTGGTGACCTTGGGATTTAATTGGGAGCCGTAGAGTAGCGACTTGATCTCCATGCCCACCGCGCTGGTATCGCTGCCTAAGACCACGTGACGGTCGACGACGGCCACGTTTTTAGCCTTTGATAAGGCGGCTAGAAGTTCGGTCCTGGGAAATGGTCTCCAGAGCCTTATCCTGACTAAACCGACTTTTTTACCTTCAGCCCGAAGTTCGTCTACCGTGGTCATAGCCGTTTCAGCAATGGACCCCATGAGGACGATAACCGTCTCAGCGTCTTCGATACAGTAGGTTTCCACCACCTGGTATTTACGGCCAAAGACTTTATCGAACTCGTCAAAAGCCTTTTTAATTACAGGAACTGACGCTTCCAAGATGTCATCAGCCGCCTTACGGGATTCGGTGTAGCATTCCGGGCCGCCTAATAAGCCAATGGAGATGGGATTTTTGATATCCAACTGAAGGCTGGGCTTATAGGGGGGCAGAAATTTATCGACCTCTTGTTGATCCGGAATAATGATGGGCTCAATGAAGTGGGAGAGGGTAAAACCGTCTAGGTTAACGTTAACCGGGAGGCTGACAGCGGGATCTTCGCCAATTCTAAAAGCTAAGAGCGTAAGATCTAAAGCTTCCTGGCCGTTTTCGGCAAACAAGCTGATCCAGCCAGCGTCGCGGACGCTCATGATGTCGGAGTGATCGTTCCAGATGTTAATGGGCGCGCTTAAGGCCCGGTTGGCAATGGCCAAGACGATAGGGGTCCTTAGGATGGGCGCGATATAGATCATCTCGTTCATCAAGGCTAGGCCTTGAGAACTGGTAGCCGTAAAGGTCCGGGCCCCGGCAGCCGAGCTGCCGATGCAAGAGCTCATGGCTGAGTGCTCGCTTTCCACCGGGATATAGGCGGCGTCTAAGCTGCCGTCAGCTACTAGTTCGGAGAGGTGCTCAACGATGTGAGTTTGAGGCGTGATAGGATAGGCGGCGATAACGTCGGTGTTAGCTAGCTTTACAGCTTCCGAGACAGCCAGTGAGACTTCAATACCAATTCTTTTACCCATAATCACACCTCCTCCAAGGTCATAGTTATGGCCTTCTTGGGGCACTCCTGAGCGCAAATCCCACAGCCCTTGCAGAAATTGAGGTCCACTTTATACCATTTCTCATCTTTCCCCATGTCCTCATAGGTGCCATCGGGGCAGTAATAGTAACAGAAACCACAATAAACGCACTTTTCTTTGTCGAGGACCGGGCGGACCGAACGCCAGTCACCGGTTTTAAATGCAACCGTGCTGCCAGGTTGAGCTGTAAAGCCCAAAGGCAGATCGCCGGCCTTTTGCACTCCTTCGGATTTGGGCTTTTTCATAACTCGGCCTCCACTTTTGTCTCGTCATAAGCCTTTTTAAAGGCATCTAAGTTTTTCGGGGCCAAAGAGGGCCCGAAACGGTGATTGAAGGGTTCGACAACGTCGGCCGGCGTAGCTTGCCCGAGAGCCTTAGAAAAAGCCCCCAACATAACGGTGTTGGTTATGGGTACCTTGAGGATTTCTAGGGCAATACTCATAGCGTCGATGGTGGCGATTTTCTGCTTGAAGCCGTAGACTTTCCTGAGCTGCTCCACCGGATGGGTGGTGTTGATCAGTAGGATCCCGTCTTCCTTCAGACCTTGGTCGACCTTAGTCACGTTCATGACGGTCGGATCTAAAACCACGACCACATGAGGACTGTAGACCTTCTCCCTAATACGGATGGGATGATCACTAATCCTCAAAAAGGCGGTAACAGGCGCGCCGCGCCTCTCCGGGCCGAAACTTGGGAAGGCCTGAGCGTATTTACCCTGGCTGATAGCTGTTTGGGCCATCAACTCAGCTGAGGTAACTGCCCCCTGCCCCCCGCGGCCGTGAAACCTTGTTTCGATCATAAAATTCTCCACGTAACTTGCCATTTTTCCTTAGGCCAAGTTACTGTCCTCCTTTCCATGCGAGTTGTACTACTTCATCACCCACCTAAGCGGTCAGCTTTAGACAGAAAAATAGAGGGCGGTTTTGGGGATAATATACCAAAACCGATGCCTCCGGTTGACCTACTTGCTTGGTGTTTACGGTGATGTTTATCCAAACCAGGACAAAAAAAATTTAAAAAAAGCCAAATCCAAAGCTGTATCTAAAAAAAAATGCTCAAAACAGATATTATAGACGCTGATAATTGCACGGGCTTTGGCTGTCAAAAAATCTAGGACTAACTTAAAGCTCGCCCCATTGACGTGATTATAGCAGAATATTTACACATAATAAAGGCCTGCCCAAATTTTGGCCGTAAAAAAAGCGTCAAATATTATGGCGATTACTCTTCTGATGGCTCTATGGTCAAACCAAAATTAGTTGATGCTCAAAAAACCTCCGAACGCAATAGGGATTGTAGACGTATGTCCGGGAGTCAAAGCTCCAACCATCGTCGCCCTCTTTCATCTCTGCGATTAGCTGCTCTCTGGTTATCTTTCGGCTTTTAGTGATCTCCCAAATCCTATAGGCGTAATACCTTTCTATCTCGCTTAGGGTAAAGCCGGTAATGCCCCCATATTTGCGCCTGAAGGTAATATCGGTGTGCCGATCGAAGGCCGAATTCATGTGAGAATATGCTATGCCCGTGACCCCGGTCATAAAAAGAAAAGAGATAAATTTATCACAAAATTTTAGTTTCTTGTAAAATTTACGAAGTCTTTGGCGAACTTCTTCGGCATAATCAATTGTATCTGGATGGCTCAAAAGTTCCCGGACCGGATAATCGTAGTCGTCTATGAGAAAGGCCACCTGGCCATTATACTTGCGCACGCAACTGACGAGTAGCTGTTGCAAAAGATAGCTGGAAGAAGTTCCGCCAAATAATTGAATGTCGTGTTCTAGGGCGACTTCTACGATTTTATCTCTAAGGTTATTTTCAAATTCTCGGGACCCTAGCGACATGTCCAATGAACCCATGTCCAGGTGGATGACCGGCCTGGGAGCGTAGACCGGCTTACGAAGCCTTTTTTCAATATATAAACCTCTAAAAAGATCTTTTTTGCCCGCAAACAGTGCTTTCAAAGTGGAAATAGTTAAAGACTTGCCATATAACCTGGGCCGAGCCAAAAAATGAGCCCGGTTGTCACTTTCAACCAAAAAAGCTAAGTATTTTGTCTTATCAACATAAACAATATCTTTTGAGATAAATTCCTCAAAGGTCTCATGTCTATCCGACACCTGAAAAATTTCTCCCATATAACCTCCGGGTTTTAATTCTTCCCACTCTACGAAAAAAGCCTTTTCATGGTATCATCAGATCAGTTTTTCAGCCATCAAAATGGCCGGCTGCCTGACTGCCAGGGCCGCCAACCTGTCATGACTACCAACTTGGCCTGGCTAGAAACCTGGCCTGGCCGCTGGCCTTTGAGGGCCACCAAAATCCACGGAAATACCTATGGTTAAGCAGAAACAAACTCACCAAACCGATAGTTTGGAAAAACTCCTCATCTACCTCTTAGGGGTCGCCCCCCATGAGTTTGGCCTTTTGCCGGACGCTAACGGCTATATCTCTCTAAAAGAGGTCATAGCCGCCATCAAAGGCGAAGAGGGCTTCGGCGGGGTTTCTTCTGGCCGCATTACCGAGATCTGCCAGCGCCCAGGCCAATTATCAAAGCTTGAGATCTTAGATGGGAGGATCCGGCTTAAGCCTGAAATCCCCCTAAGCCCCAAGGAAGATGATTCTGTAGAACCTCAAATTAAGCCTAAAATTCTCTTTTTGGCTCTTAAGCCTTCGGTCTGGGCTCACGCTTTTACCTACGGTCTGGACCCCAAGCCCGGGGAGCCAGCTATCAGGTTATTTACCGATAAACAGACCGCCCTTAAGGTGGCCTCCCGCTTCTGCCCGGACCCTGTAACCATAACCGTCCAAGTGCGAGCCGCCGAAAACGAGGGAGCTAGGCTCAACTATTACGCCGGCCAGATGTATACCGCCGAACATCTTAACCCCAATTGGCTCTCAGGTCCACCCATCGCCCCTAGGGAGGAAAAATCCCCGGCCAAAAATAAGGCCGACGATCTGCCGGGGGCCAGTAGTTCTCTTTTTGTTGAAAGCTTAGCCAACCAAAATAAGCCAGACAATAAGCGCACAAAAAAGAACAAATACCAAGACTCCCCGGACTGGAAGACCAGAACGCGCCGCGAGCGCCGCAAATAATTTCGCAAGCTATGCAGCAATTGATGTCGCAAGGGATATCTATCGCCAGCGCTTGAGATTATCTTGGAATATTTTGGGGAAAAATTTTTTCGTATTATCTAAGCTACGACTGACACCATGTTGCGGCCCGATTGCTTGGACTTATAGAGGGCTTGATCGGCCCTAGCCAAAATCGAGGTCGGGGTATCGCCCTTAACCACTTCGCTGACGCCTAGGGAAATGGTCACCGGGATGGTCGTATCGCTATTTTGATTAACTTGAAACTCCACCACCTCAATTTGACGGCGAAGTTTATCCGCCACCTTGACCGTGTCCCTTAAATTGGCTTCCGGCAAGATTACTATAAACTCATCGCCGCCATAGCGGAAAATGAAGTCATCGCTCCTTAAAGCTTCCCTGACCAACCTGGCCACGTGGCATAAGATGCCGTCGCCGGCCAGGTGGCCAAAATTATTATTAACATCGCGGAAATTATCAATATCAAAAATAATAAGACCAAAGGTTAGTAAGCCGCCTTTGGCAAAATTGTTTAGGGTCAAGGCAATCTGCTCATCGTAGGCCCGCCGATTATAAACTTGGGTCAAGGAGTCGCGCAGGGAGATCATCTTAATGGCCTCCAGCTCGTGGAGGGCCGAGTGACTCTGGCAGACAAAGGAGTTGTAATCGCGGCGGACAGATTCTAGGGAGTTTTCAAGCCTCTTTTTTTCAACATCGAGTTCGCCCAATCTAATTTCGTCATCTTGGTTCTTTTTGGAAATAGCCGCAAAAATGTTATCGAGCTTTTCATTGATAACCATGATCAAACTGTCAGGATCGCTACCATTGACGTCGGTTACGGTCGATCGAATATCGGTGAGATCCGAGGTCAATCCCTGGCAAAAACTGCGGTTTTCCTTATCAAAATAGTTTATAGAGCGATCCAAAAACTTAGTGTACTCTTTTTCGGTGAAGATCAAAGTTCGGATGATCGAGGTCAACCTAAAGGAAATCTTTCCCAATTCATTGCCGTAGTCCCTTAAAAACCTCGAACAAATATCGACTAAAACCGGTAAAAAATTTTCTAGCGAGGCCCCGATATCCATCAGGTGCCTTAAGACCTGCCCTGAGCGCTGGTAGCGGTTGTGCTTAAACTTCTCAAGTTTGTCGGCCAGTCCCCGGATGACCTCCTTGAGGTTAAGTTCCTCGTGCTCAGTTAATGCTGGCCCTTCGAGGTTCCAAGTCGTGACCGTTTTACCGCCGCTATTTAACTTGGCAATGGCCTGGACGGCCTGCTCAACTAATTCCAAATAACCCGTGTCGGTTCCCAGCTGAACTTCCAACTGCTTAAGATGGTTGACCAGATCGTTATTAAAGCCCCTCTGCCGCAAGATGGTCGAGGTCGCCCGAAGGACAAGCCTCATGGCTTGGACAAAGTCTATGCGTTCGAGCTCCATAATCTGGAGCCTACGTTCGGCAGCCAAGAACTTTAATTTCAGAGCGTCGGTATTATCCAGACTTAGTTCATCTTTGGCTTCCACGAAAGAACCTGCCCAATTTTTTTTGTCATCCACTGACCATTGAACTTATTTTCGATTATCTTTGCCAAAACTTCAAGCCAAAAATTGAAAAGAAACAAAATAAAAGCTTGGGAGATCTTAGGGCCATTTAAGAGTAAGGCCGCTTAAGCGGCCTTAAAATAACCAAAAAACAGATAGCGCCGGGGCGGGCGCTAAGCCCTACAAGCCCTACAAGGCTAACAGGTCCTGATGGTTCTCACGATAACATTGAGAGTTCTTACGATGAAATAGTCGTTTTGCGAATTAACATCGGGACCTTAAAAAACTCCACCCCTTCCTTTTTGAGCACCATCTCCTCATCAGAGGTGGACATACCCCGGATATTGCGCTTGGGGCTGGCCCCATAGTGCATTTTTAAAGCCTCGGTGGTAAAATTTACGCCTACGTCGTCAAAATCTTTTTCTAAAGTCTGAGTCATAGCTTTGATCTGCTCGAAGGCCTTAACAATATAAGCGTGTTCTTCGGCGGTTAATTCCACCGTTTGCTCCTGAGGCGTTGGCGTTACCTCCGTAGGACGACTTTTGACCAGGCCAAAGGTGGACGGACGGCGGACGATGTTGTCGGCCCCGCAGATAGGGCAGGTCAGAATCTTAGCCTCTACTTGCCGCTCTAAATCCGATAAGGAGGTAAACCAACCTTCAAAATGGTGCCCTTTATCGCACATTAAATCAAATATTACCATATTAATTACCACTCTACCTAAGCAAACGAACCTAACCTTACGGCCCGGTGGTTCGATACCCGGTAATTAAAATAATAAGCTTCCTATCAAATTTTGTCAATTAAATCCCCCATGAAAACGGGCTGACATGTTTGTCTTGCGTCAATCTGCGGTTTGCCAATTGCGGCTAGAAATTTATTTTTCTTTGTAAATTTAAGATTTAAATGAAAAGCCCAAACCAAAAGGCTGACAAGCTTTGGGCCTTTTTTTTAAGCCACCAAAAAAAACTGGCCCTTGATAAGGCCTTAAAATTAGCCGGCTTTACAATATTTCTTGTTTATACCTGCCATATTCTGGTAACATAAGCAAACCAGCGGAAAAAAAACCGCCCGGAGACGGCCTTCGCCGACCATGCGAGGTCAAGCTAAAGCCGCTCTAGTTTCAGGGGGGAGGAAAATTAATTTTTTTCAAAGATTTTTGTTTAAAATGGCAGGAGTAGTCTATGCAATATTCCGTAACGTTCCGACATATGGAGCCCTCCGAACACCTTAAGGAGTACGGACGAGACAAGTTAGCAAGATTAGAGAAATATTTGGACTCGGTTCTTGACGCTGACGTAACTTTTACAGTCGAAAAATTCCGACACAAAGCCGAGGCCGTGCTGACCTCAGATGGCTTGAAGATCAAAGCCGAAGAAGTCACCGATGACATGTACTCGGCGATGGACTTATTGAGCGACAAACTGGAAAAGCAGATCAAGCGCCATCGCGAAAAGCTCAAGGGCCACGGCAAAGGTCAGAACAACGCCAAAAGGGCCTTCGGCGGCAACGGTAATGGCGCCCGCCAAGACGATCGCCATGATGGTCGCCAAGATGAAATCATTGAAGATTCCGAATTCGACGTCGTCGCCGACAAAACCCGCGATCTGACCCTCAGCCGCATGGGTCTAAACGAAGCCGCTGAAATCCTGGCCCAATCCAAGCACCCTTTCGTGGTCTACCTCGATGCCAATGATGGCGGTTTAAGGCTCCTGCATCAGCAGCAGAGCGGCACTTTGGAACTTTTGAGGCTCCACGCCTGATCCCTAGAAGCCCTCCCTGGCCCTAGGCTCCTCCCCCCTGGCGCCTTAGGTTTTGGCTTTTCCGACCGCAACACCCGGTCGCAATTCTTCCAAGCGGTGTGCCGACGAATAGTGTTGGCCCGCCGCTTGTAATTTTTAAACCGTTTTTGGCTTAATAATGCAACTAGACAAGATCATCACCCAAGAGGCCGTCTGTCTTAACTTTGAGGCCAACGACAAGACCGAGGCCATTGATAGCCTCTGCGGCTTCGCCGCCAAGGTCTTAGGCTTAGAAAAAGGCCCCATCTTAGAGGTGGTTTCTGAGCGCGAAAGCTTGGGATCTACCGCCGTTGGCGGCGGGGTAGCTATACCCCACGGTAAGACTTCTTTAGTTGACACGGTCTTTTTGTTTATGGCCAGGACCGCTCCAGGCTTTGAGCTGACCGATTTTGATAGCCCCGACGGTCGACCCGTCCGGCTCTTGGCTCTACTATTGAGCCCCGAAAAGCCCGACCCCGATCACTTAAAAGTCTTAGCTGTCCTAGGCCGCTTGTGGAAGACGCCACAAAACCTCAACCTCATGATGGCGGCTAAAGACAGCCGCTCTTTTTTGGAAACCCTTTTGAGCCTCACTGGCTTTTCATCTTAGGTCAACAGAGGCGCCCTTAAGACAATGAGCGAAGTCAATAAAATCGGCCTAATCGTCGTGGTAACCGGCCTATCGGGCTCTGGCAAATCCTCAGCCTTAAAGTCCCTTGAGGACAATGGTTTTCTGGCCATCGATAACCTACCGGTCCAGCTACTAGCTAAATTTCTGGCCATCCGCAAGGAAAGCGGTGATTTTATCCGCATAGCCGTCGGCATGGACGCCCGTGAGTCTGAGCTGATGGATCATTACGAAGAGGCCTTCACCCAATCGCGGGACCTAGGCTACGAGCTGAGGCTTTTGTTTTTGGAAGCCGAAGATCAAGTCTTAGTTAAGCGTTTTTCCGAAACCCGCCGGCCCCATCCCCTGGCCCCTGAAGGCGGGCTTTTGGCGGCCATCACCTTCGAGCGTGAGCGCCTGGCCCCTTTAAGAGAAATAGCCGATCTTATTATTGATACCTCGACCATTAAAGCCCCGCAACTAAAGGAGATGGTCTTAGAGCGCTTTGTCCAGACCCAAAATCGCCGCAATTTGGCCGTTGAGGTCTTGTCTTTTGGCTTTAAAAATGGTCTCCCTCCTGAGGCCGATCTGATGCTCGACGTTAGGTTTCTGCCCAACCCCTTCTACATTGAAAAGCTACGTGCCCTAGATGGCCGCGACAAGCGGGTCAGCGACTATGTCTTATCCTTTAAGGAAACCGAGGGCTTTTTAACTAGATTACTGGAACTTTTAAACTTTTTACTGCCCCTCTATCAGAGGGAGGGTAAGAGCTACCTGACCATCGCCGTTGGCTGCACTGGCGGTCAACACCGCAGCGTGGCCATCGCCTGCTACTTGTGGGAAAGTCTCAGAGATAATTTTCCCGGCAGCTTAATGCTGCGCCACCGCGATATCGTCTAAAGTCAGACTATGGGCCAGATAAAAAAAAGCCCCAACCCTATAGGCGAGATAAGGGTTGGGGCTATTATTTTGGCTATTTTTAGTTAAAAAGCGTACCTTACGCCGAATAAGACATCATGCATTTTGATATCAGCTTCTAAGCCGACCTCAAAAATATCGGAGGTTAAGGATTTTAAGCTGGCGTCGGTATACCTATAGGCCAGAGATAATGACCAATCATTATTTAAAGCATAGGAAACACCGGCGTTAAGGCCCCAAGCCAACTGAACATCGGCGGCATGCATATTGGTGTGTTCGGCGTAATAGTCCTCGATTGCGATACTCTTTATTTTTAGGTGTAAGACGGCCAAACCAAAGCTAGCCCCGACAAATGGGGTAAAGGCCGTATTGGTGTTTAGGTCGTAATAGGCGTTAGCCATGATGGTGTGGACGCCGATATCGGAACTCTCGTGGACGGATATTACTTCCGGGATATCAACTAAATTCTCGAGATCCTTGACCC
>JAITJB010000053.1 GCA_031279155.1 Deltaproteobacteria bacterium
TGATAATTTCTTTTTCTTGAGTTTCTTTGAAGTTTTTTACATCAACCGATAACTCGCGAGCCTGTTTTATGGTAACTAGTTTTCAAAAAACATATAGTGAGCATAAGAAAGAAGAAACCCCTTGGTTTACAAGGGGTTTCGTAGAAATGAGAATATAAAAAAGAAGTAATAAACTTATATTGAATTTTCAAGGTTTTTCTTGATACCTCAATCCCCCTGCGATACCGTAAATAGTACCGCAAAAATACCCGCGCTGCAAATCAATTTTGATACATTTTTTTGCATTTAAATGGACAAAAAAAACCAGGAAGCCCTTTATTTTAGCGGCTTCCTGGAATTCTTTGCATTATATCTAATTTCATCTAATTACATGTTTGGCTCCTCAGGACGGATTCGAACCGCCGACCCGGTGGTTAACAGCCACCTGCTCTGCCAACTGAGCTACTGAGGAACATCAAAAGGCTAACATATCAAATAGACAACTAACCGTCAGTTGACCAACAAATCACCTTGTTTACGGTTAACCAACTTGGGAATTTTACGATTACCGCCCTCTAAAGTCAAGGGATTTTTTTTGGCGGCCATTCTAACAATCAAGCTTTTAGCCAATTTTAGCTTCTAAACCATCTCCGCCAAAAGGCTGCTATTGGTTCTAAGCCAATTTAGCCCTCTTAAAAAGTGATCCAAGTAGCTGATGGCCTCGTAGTCGTTGATGTTCTCACTATCTAGGTAATACCAAAGTTCGGTTAACCAATAGATCAGATACAAATAAGCGCTAGAGAGCATGCGCACGAAGACCTGCCGTTCGGCTTTAGTAAAACTTGGAAGAGCGGTACTGCCCAAAACTGATTGATAGCCCTTAAGGAAATTTAAGCAGTCGTTGATTCTGAGCTGACCATCGCTATCCATCTTCCAGGAACTGCAGCAGTAGACTATGCCTAAAGATAAGTCAAAGAGCCTAATGTCAACTTTCGACCAATCAAAATCATAGAGGCCAACGGTCTGTTCGCCGTCAAATTTAACGTTACCAGCATGATAGTCGCCGTGAATAGGGCACTGGACTAAGGCCTCGTATTCTTCGGGGCTGATTTTTTGCTCATCAATGTGCCTTAGGATTTCCTTTAAGGCTTGGCTAAAATAAGAATGGAAGTGCGTTTCTATCGGCATCGCCGCCCGCTCGCTAAACATGCGCTTAAAATCGGGGACTAGCACATTAATTTTGGGCTCAGTCTTGCGCTGACTCTTGTCAGGGTTAAAGCCAAAGCTTGAGCTATGAAAGCGAGCTAAAAGGGCCCCTAGATTCCAAAACTCTTGGGGCGTGCTCTCGTTGGCGATCCAGGTGTATTTATCTGTTCCGGCTAAGTAGCGGTAGACGGCAAAAACCCGGGTAACGGCTTGGCCGGCCTTTAGCTCATCGCATTTAACATAGCTGCGGCCATCTTTGGTCTTAAAGACGGTAGCGGCTTCTTTGAAGCCGTTTTTAATGGCGTACTCAATCAGACCGTGCTCCATTAGAACATCGGTGTCAGTGACCTCGACCTTGTACTTGCGGACGAAATACTCTTTTTCGACCCCATCTTTGACCACTGTCACCCCGAAGCTACGGTTGGTATAACCACCGAAGACCTCGAAGATATCTTTCAACGAGCCAAGATCGTAGTCCTCGTCGAAAAGCTTATGCAGCTGGTTGTAGAGCACTTGGGACTCCACGGCCGCGTAAATGTCGTTTATGTGCCGGCGGGAGTTAATGAGGTGCTCCCGGTACTGCTCCATTTTTAAAGGGGCAATGGCGGCGATTAATTTCATTTTACTTGTATCCATCGAGGTAACCTCCGAGATGGCTTCTAGGCTCTTGGAGGGCTTTAATCTAACTTAATAGAAAGCTTTTAAGCCGCTGGTAGCTCTTAAGAAGAAAAAGTCTCCATAGCCCGGACTTTAAACGGGTGGCGCGCTTGTGACCCGCCCGTTGGTTTCGGGATAAGATCCCGATAAGATATCTACCTCCTGTTCGGCCTTCGGCTGCCGACATTTTGGCGCATTTTTTATCGCTCACCATTAGGTGAGCTTTAGAATTTAGGAAAACTAAAATTTAGATATTGGCATTTACCCTCTACCCGAAAAGGTTTACCTAACCGGGTAGAGGATTTAGGCCTTTGATTTTATTCGTACCAGATTGCATCGCCAGGCGGCAAATTGGGGATGTGTTCGCGGACTTTTTGGTCTATCTCAGCGGCTAAAACATTGGGGTTGGGCTTGGTCAGGATTTTCTTGGCCAAGGCCGCCGCTTGGCTAGCGGCGTCAGGCTTACCGTCGTTTATCCACTTACTCCTAAAGCCCCTGACCCCGATGGTCGGGTAATGAGTGACCTTTCTAAGGTTTCTAGCCGTGTGCGGCAGGACCATGTAGTTACCGCCCGGGCCAGTTTTGTGGATGAGCTCTAAGCACAGATCGTTTTGATCGTAGACTATGCCCTTTTTAAGGTGCTTGAGGTTTAAGGCGATCTCGTTATCGATAACGGCTTTAGCAAAGTCAAAGGCCATGAGGCCGCCTAAAAGCCCGCCCATGTTAAATAAGTCGGCTCCGGCAAGTAACGCGGCCGCCGTGTTTAAGCTGGTCTCGTAGCCGTTTTGGACGTCATTGGACTGCGAGTTGGTAAGACCGATATAACCGCCCGAGGGCACGTTATAGTAGCGAGCCATCTCCGAGTGACCCATCTGTAAGATGCCGGTTTCAATGGCCCCGGGGGCGTAGTCGCCATTTCTCATGTCGCCCACCGTCGATAAGACGGCGTAGATGACCCCGGATCCCGGGCGGATGGCCTGCATGAGAAAACAAAGCGATAAGAACTCAGCGTTACCCATAGTTAAGGTGGCCAGTAAACTCATCGGCGAAGTCATGCCGGCGTTGGGGACGATAGTCCCGTAAACAGGCAGCCCCAACTTAGCTAGATGGACGACCGAAGCGGTTGACTCAACGTCGTAAGTTAAAGGCGAGATAACCGGGCAGTAGTGATGGTTAATAAAGGGCCGCTTAAAATAAGCTTCTTTACTACCGGCGATGGTGTAGCCTAAATCTAAGACCTTCTCTAGGTCAGGAATTGATGGGGTATTTGAGCGAACAGGTTTTTTACAGTTCTTAAGCGCCGGGTAGAAACGGTAAAGCGATCTCATTTCTGGCGGAGCGTCGTCAGCTAAAATGGAAATGGAATAAACATCAAAACCCTTAAGCTCGTTGATCAAATAGGCGATGTTAGCCACATCGAGACTGGTACCGCGTCGCTCTTCGCCAGTGACCGGGTCAACGACGTTGGGGGCCGAGGAACCCGTGACCACCACCGGTCGATCGCCTGGCAGAGTCACATCCAACTCCGGCGTCTGAGCGGTAAAGGTGTAGGTTGGGGGCACTGAGGTCATCTTCTCGCCGACAATCTGGCGGGGGAAAAAGACCTTGTCGCCATCGACTCTACAGCCGTGTTTCTGGAATATCTCCAGAGCCTCCCTATTTTTGACGACCATGCCAGTTTCCTCGAGGATGGTCAGAGAAGCCTCGTGGATGTTCTTTTTCTGCTCGTCAGTAAAAAAATTGTAAAAATTCATTGGCCGTCCGTCAAGTCCCAAAGCAATGCTAGCTTTGGTGACTTGACAGCCTCCTTTCGTTGGTAGGTTCAAAAATAAAAACCCCTCCCTGGTTGTCCGGAACCAGAAATTCGGCCAGGGGCAACCGGCCTAGGGGGTTGGCCGGATACGTCAAAGGCCCCCAGACCGGTAGATTCATAACCTAGTTGGTTCTAATCTGATGCAGTTCTGAATCAAATTTGCTACATTAACGGCTTAAACAGCCGTTATAATTCATATTAACGTATTCCAAAAATACTTGTCAAGCTTTATTTAAAGTTAAAATCTTGAACAAGATTTTCTTCCGGGTCTTGGGTACTGTCTAACTTTTTTTTATAAACTATAGAACGTTAATACCATACTTTTGACAAACGTTTCCTCTAGTCAGGCTTAGAACGCGGGCAGACCAAAGATAGTCTGCCCACGGTTTTTTTTTGCCTTACAAAGTGGCCGGCAGGTATTTAGTCCGGGCCTTACCGGCCTCAGTGATGACGTACTGGTAGCGGGCCTCACCTTCGCTATCAAAATACGGCTCGACCGACTCGATCAAGCCCACGGCTTTGATGCTCATCAGGTGACTTTCCATGAGCTCTAAGCTGAACTGTCCTTCACCAGCGTATTCCTCGTATAGCTCCTTGTAGAGCTCCTCGGTTTTAACCGGTTTTCCAGCCGCTTTATTGAGAATGTGGATAATGCGGAAGCGCAAGGGTAAAACGGCCATTTTTTACCTCCCTTAGGTGTTGCGGAGCTTGAAGAGCTCACGGGGATTAGCGGATACCAAGATAGCGCCGACGGCGATAAAACCAGCACCCAAGAAGAGTTGGCCAGTGGCCACGAAGCCGGTAAAAACCGCGCCGAAGATGACTCCCCACAGAGCGTAGGTAACGTTTAGAGCCATGGCCCGGGCGACGCCGGTCATGTTTAGGGCGCGATACCAGTAAACGTAGGAAAAGCCTCCCAAAAATCCCCCAAAGGCGTATATCGGCAGTGCCGAAGTCGAGCCGACTTGCATAACCAGCTCCCAGATGGGGGTGAGACCAAACTTTGGCCCCATGTAGAGGGTGACGATGGGGATAACGAAGATAAAATAGGCTATGGCGCTAACGCCCTCGCGGATACCTAGGGCGATATCGGGATCGATCATGTCCATGCCGTAGGTCGAAAGGAGGCCCTCAGAGGCCCAGCCCAAACAAGCTAGAGTGGTTAGGATCATGCCAACGGTAAAGAACTCGCCTTTGGGCGCATCCATGGGCGCGTAATAGACGACAAAGGCCCCGAGGATACACAAGACCACCCCTAGCCAAACGCGGAGAGGGTTTCGCTCTTTAAAAAAGATGGTCGCCAAAATTGCCGCCACCGCCGGGTAAGCCGCCGTAATGGGTAGAGCGAAAGCCGCGTTAACTAAGGTTATGCCTAGTAAGTAGCCGCTCATGCCAATGGGTCCACCCAAAATGGCCCCTATGCAGACCATCTTGCCCGGTTTAGTCCTTAAGGTGCGGCCATACTCTTTGAACTTACCGCTCCTGATGTTGTGAACACCAACCCACAAGGCGGCGAAGGTGTCGTGCATGATGGCCCCGCAGATGGCCATGGCCACCATGACAGCTAAAGCCGAGTCTCCTCCCCCTGAAAGGTCAATACTCAAAAATGGCTCAAAGCCTAGGGCCGTCCCTAGAATCGTGCCCGATGCCGCCCAAAGGACACCAGACATCAAGCCGGCTAAAATGCCCCGCTTAGCATGCTTAAGCTGCTTGGCATCCAAGACTTCCTGTGGTGATTTGTCAGCCATGCATTACCTCCTTAATGGTAGCGCTAGAGGTGTAAACAGAGGCTTTTGGCTCTTTTAAAGCCTCTGTCAGAGCTTAGATATTGGCAACGACCTTGGACAAATCGGACTTATGGGCCTCGATCCAATCCATGAGCCTGGTTATATGGAGCAAGTAATAGAGGGCCTCGTAGTCGTTGACTAAAGTGGGATCCTCATAGAAATAGAGAGTAGTGCACCAGTTGATCAAATACTGGCAGCCGGCGGCCATCATCATGGGGAAGTACTTCTTTTCGGTCTCATTGAACGGCTCTAAGCCCTTGAGCTCTCTGAGCTGGTTGTTGTAACCCTCCAAGAAGTAGCGGCAATCGTCGAGTCTTAAGATGCCGTCGGTTTCCGGGCGCCAAGACGAGCAGCAGTAGATAAGGGCAAAGGCCACGTCAAAGAGGCGGACCTCGATCTTCGACCAGTCAAAGTCAAAGATGCCGGTGCAATTTTCCCCAACCCACTTGACGTTTCCGGCGTGGAGATCGCTGTGGATAGGCGTCTGAGGCATCTTTTCGTAGGCTTCGGCTGGAATGAAATTTTTCTTGATGGTTTCAATGATGGAGGGCAGTTTAGAATTAAAGCTTTTGTGAAAGATGGAATCTGGCACATCGCGAGCGGCTAATGAGCTAAACAAATCGATAAATGACGGCAGTAAAAACTCTATTTTCGGCTCAGCTTTAGCTAGTTTTCCGGGCTTAAAATCGCGCCCGTAGAGGTGGAACCTAGCTTGGAGGGCCCCTAAATTTTTAAACTCGGTGGGGCTATTTTCATTATTGACCCAGGTCCACTTGTCCTCGCCGGCTAAGTAATCGTAGACGGCAAAGTAGCGCTTGAGATCTTTACCGTTTTCATCTTGATCAATTAGGCTCACCATAGTGGTTCCGTTTTTGGACTGATGGACCCTAGCCGCCTCTTTAAGGCCGTTTTCCAAGCAAAAGTTGATCAAGTTGTGCTCATAGAGGATGTCGTCAGGGTTGGCTTCGGAATTAAACTTGGCCTTGTACTTGCGGACAAAGTAGTCCTCGTTTTGGCCGTCCTTACAGCAGATAACCCCAAAGCTCCGGTTGACGTAGCCGCCGAAGATCTCGTAGACCTCCAAAACTTCACCAAGATCGTAATTTTTTTCAACCACTTCCTTTATTTGGGCCCGGATAAAATCACCGTCAGCCGCTTCGTAGTTGGCCTTAGCTAGTTTGTAGAGTTTAGAGCTTTGGATATAGTGCTCGTTGGCTTTGGCCGAATTGGTGGCGGGAAAATGGAGCATCTTGGAGGTGTCCATCTTTGAGGTTCCCATAAAAAATCTCCTTGCTATAACCTAATCTAGGTTAGACTTAAATAAAAATTTGATTAAGAAATAAGATCCAAAGGCTAAAAAGGAAAACCAAATAACAAGAACTACAAATAGGCCTTTTAGAAACATGCCAGGACCTCTTTCAGCCGGTCAGCCGTCCGCCAAGCCCCCAACTTGGAGAGCTCTTCTTTGGAGTGACCGCCCGTTGTCATGGCCAAGGCTTTAACCTCCGCTGCGCCCGCTGCCGTGATGTCGCCTTTGGAATCGCAGACGTAAAGCGTTTCCGAGGGCTTGGCCCCTAAAAGTTCCATGGCTTTAAGGATCATGTCCGGGGCGGGTTTGACTCTTTTAACGTCAAATTGTCCAACCACGGCCTTAAAATATTTATCGATTCCAAGCTTGGCTAAAATTTTAGCTGGGCGATCGCGGTTTGAGGCTACTCCCAGGCTTACACCCTTAGCGTAAAGGGTGTCGAGAGTCTCCAG
>JAITJB010000072.1 GCA_031279155.1 Deltaproteobacteria bacterium
CGCCGCCGGCTTTAGAGAGGACCAGGGTGATGGCCGCTGTTAAGGTCGTCTTGCCGTGGTCGATGTGCCCAATAGTACCCACGTTGACGTGAGGTTTGGAACGGTCAAATTTCTTCTTGGCCATCTAAATCGCCTCCTCACTTTTGGTGATGAAAGCCAGCCCCCAGGGGGCCGGAGTAGTTATCCCGGTCATAAAGCGACCGGTTAATTTAATTTTACCTAAGCTTATACCTAAAATAAGCTTAGGCGGGAAAAAACGTAGCCGATAATGGAGCCCACAATCGGACTTGAACCGATGACCTCGTCCTTACCAAGGACGTGCTCTACCTACTGAGCTATGTGGGCAATAAAAATTGGCTCCTAGGCTTAGACTCTGCCTAAGGGCAAATAGTTATTGTATGCCTTGCGCCAAAGAAAATCAAGTTTTTTTTGTAACCAAAATCGCCTTTTTAAGGCAAACAACAAGAACATAAAAAAAGCTCATAAAAAGCTTGAGTCAAACCCACTGTCCGGGTTTGCCGTCTTTATACACTATCTTACCACTATGGTCAAGGATGAGAAAAACCTTGAATCCAAGCCGTCAAGATCCAAGTCGTAAAGATAGAAGCGAGTTTTACGGGTTCAATTTGATCTCAGAGTCTCTATGATATTGTGGATCCTTTTGGTGGATTCAGTTTCTTGACTGCAAATGATTTCTAGGCTCTCAACGGCCCGGGTGCAGGCGGCGTAGAAAATCGAATCAGGGCATTTAAAAGCCTTTTCTAGGCCCATTATAAAAACGATCTTAGCGTCCAAGCCTTTGGCGCTGTGAGCGGTGGTTAGGCTAATCACATTTTCGGTATAATCCCAACTCCTTTTATGGTCTCCGTCTTGACTGCGCCAGGCTACGGGTAGGCCGCATTCCAGCAAATAACCGTATAAGTCGGAAATTTTATATTCAGTACCATCTCGCTCTAAGCTAGCGTAAGCGTATAGGTGAATAATTATCATCTCGCCGTAGGCTGCGCCTTTTAGGCGATAGTTTTCTATCGCCTTAATTAGATAGTCATTTGGTATTGGCGTTATGGTTAATATTGGCATAACCCCTTTAGGCCCTAAGGACACAAAAGACTTCTCGTCCCCCGCATTTACCCTCTCCCGGACGGCCGTGCAAAAACGGCTTAGCTCCATAGTTGAGCGGTAGAGAGTACCCAAAACAATTTCTTTGGCTTCTAGCTTCGTTAGGTAGCTCAAATCTAAATTATAAATGTTCTGGGCTTTATCTAAGACGAGCCAAAGAAGACCACCTGGTAAGCTCATGGCCTTAAGCATTTCTAGCATGCCAAAATTAAAATCTTGGCCCTCATCGATAAATATGGAGCTATACTTCGGGACGGCCTTATTGGCTAAGTCCAACATAAATTTTTCATCTTGCCAAAACTTGGAAAAAAAATTTCCAGGTAAACTTCGGGCCAGCTCGTGGAAGCAAGCGATCTCAAGATTATCGTTCCAGCTAGGCGGGCTATTGGCCGCAACTAAGTTGGTTAGAAATGGCGCCAAAGAGAGATTAAAGCAGGTGACCAAGACCTTGTCTTGGCTAAACTTCAAAGCTAGCTTGGCCCTTTCTTGCATGGCTTTATTAAGAAGGGCCAATGTCTTACCGCTGCCAGCCGGCCCGGTCAGTATGACCTTAGGAGCGTTTTCATTTTCCATAGCCTTATAGTGACGGGCGTCAAGCTCAAGGGTTAATTTTTGGCTACTTGTGGCCATGTAGCTTTTGGGTAGATTAAAAATGATTGCCGGGTTTAGGGCCTGAAATAGGCAGTCAACCTCTTTTTCGTCTAAATGAAAATTAAAAAGCTGCTTAACTTTCGAGTTCAAAAATTCTCTTAGGCTTATTGAGCTATTTTTATTTAAATCATCATCACACAAAATCGGGTAGCCGCCAAAAGCCCGGGTTAGATCTTTTTCTTCCACCAGCGCCCGGCTTAAGTTGGGGAAAACAAAGCCGCCAAACACGGGAAATTTTAATTTGCCTACATAGTCATTTTTACCCTCTTTGTCTTCTTTGGTCCATATTAGGCTAACGGCCCGACTATCCTCCTTGAGTTGGTCCATGATTTTTTCGATATAGTTTCTGAGTTGGGCGCGGGGGTTGGGTTTAAAATTTTCAGCGTCTGATCCTAAGTAAACCTTCTCGGGGGTTATTTTTTTTATAAATTCTTTACGCCAATCTTTGACCTCAAAGACAATTAAACCAGAGCCTGGCAGAAATAGGACAAAATCAGGTTCAGACGGGTAATTGTCCTTTTTTGGCCTTATGGTTGGTTTATACAATAAAATGGTATTTTCTTCGGACTCTAAGCCCTCAACCAAAAAATTATAAAACCTCTCTTCGCCTGGCGTGAACTCTCTATAAGGCTTATCAAATTTCGTAAAATTTGTGAGCATATCTACCTCATTCTTCCGATGATGGTAGTCAGTAATTCGCCATTTTGCAAGCCGGCGGTTTAAAAATACCAAGCTTTTAAAGTTCGCGGTTTGGAAACTTTTAACGCCAGCTGACTTGTGAGTTAACTCCGGGGATTCGCATAAGTAGCCGCCCCGGCGGAACAAACCAAGGGCTCTGTTGGTTGCCTCTTTCACGCTAAAAACCACAGAGCCTACGACCTCTCTCGCAACTTGGCTGGCGTTCTGATCATAGCTCGTATGCTCTACATAGTTACCTAATTTTTGCCGATTAGAAAATTTAAGTTTCTCATGGTTAATTACCCCTTAGCTTGATATCTAAGCCCCGCCCTAGAAGCCAAAAAAGCTTCTTAGGAAGCTCGCTTAAGTTGTCTACGACGACGCTTCGTCCGGGCAGTAGTTTTTTTATGGCCTCACTACCTAGACCCAAGCCGAACATTTCAATGCCTATATTCTTGGCCGCTTTAACGGCGTCTTTTGCCTCCTCTTTTGAGTCAGGCTCCCCATCGGTCACGATGAATATAACTTTCCTGGCCTCCGAAAGAATAATCATTTCACCCATAACGTACCACAGGGCTGGGGCCAGAGGCGTTCCACCGCGAGAGGTGAGGCCGAACCGCCGGTGCATACAATCTCCGTGTTTAAGTATGGGCGCAACGGTTGCCCCCAACGACTTGCTACTACAATAGCCTGGAAAGGCTGTCGCCCCTACGTTAACACCCCGGACGCTAGTTAAGGCTTCACACAGGCAATAGCAGGTTATCGAGGCCAGTTCGATGCGGAATTTCATTGATCCTGAAGCGTCCAGTAGCAGATGAACGGCAACGTCTAAGCCTTGCCTCAGGCCTTTGGCCCTGAAAACCTTAGGGGAACCCAAAATGACCTTGTGAACCAGATTCGTCTCTAGCCTTCCATAATAGCCAGGGGTAGATCTTTTCAAAGTAAGAGCCTGAAGTAGGCTTCGGAGTTGACTGGCGAGTAACAAAGTCGTCTTTTTCGCTTCGATAATTTGAGACTCCGTTAGCCCATTAATATACATGCTCATGGCGTCAGCCATTGTAACTACACGACCCTTGGCCAATTCTAAGTGCTTGTTTAAGCTTGATCTGACCATGCTTTCCAAGTTATCGGGCAATTCGTCGGGGGCTATAGAAAGAAGCGATTTCAAGCCTCCTGTTTCTCTGCTCGCTCCCATATTCCCAAGCCCACGACCAGACGATTTTTGTCTAGCTCCCGCATCAGAACCTTCAGCGCTGAAAGCTCCGCCAGCTTCGCCGCCCTCGCCTTCCAACTTTTCGCCACCACCTAAAGCTATTTTCTCTGTGCTCGCTTCTTGTTGGTTTTCCTCAGGGCTAGATTGGCCGCTAAATTTTTTCGTATCTGGTTGAGGCTCATTATTATACTTTGCCTCATGATAGTCGATGATCACCCGGAGAATTGTACGGGCATATTCTATGGCCGCAGCCGTGTCTGGGCAGTCGGTTTTAATGCTCAAAAGAACTGGCCAAAGTCTATCAATTAAACCGGGATAATTCTTTTCAACTTTCTTCCCAAGTGCGTCCGCCCTAGCTTCGATTTGAGGTACAGCCCAACTTCTAAAGGTCCACGAAAGCCAAACCAAGACATTGACTTCAGGACCATATCTCTTGACAGGATCGCGATCAAAAAACCTTAAAATGAGCCATTCAAAATTGGCTTGGCAGCCCGGATACCTTTGGCTAAAAACCTTTTCAACCCTGTAGTCCTCAATTACGTTCCATAGATATTTCTCTACGATTCTAAGCTTAGCGCTTTTAACTAAGTCGGTATCGGTTTCGCTAATGTGGGCGGCCTCATGATCGAGAAACCCCCTGGCTAAACCGATGGTCTCTGAGTTTGATTCTAGCGGCAGTGACGGAAGGTAGATATCCTTTCCGTCAGTGTAGGCTGTTTTGCCCCCAATGTGAACCTTGATCCCGTATCTACGGCCAAGGACCGAAGCTACCAAGGGCAGGGCTTTGATAAATAAATGGCTCATATTTTCTCCTACCATAAACCGAAACTATCCACCAATGCGGCATTTTCGGTCTGTTGGTCAGTTGTCTCGGTATCTTCCCCGGATGGAGTTGATACCGATTTATTGCAAACCCCGCCCACGTTAGGATAGTCGGGCTGGTCAATGTGGTCGTTATGATCTGTACTATCTTGAGGCTCCAGGTGATCTTGTGGCTCGCGACGATCTTGAGGTACGCGGTGGTCTTGAACTTCGCGACGCTCACAAGCATCATAAGTCTCGCTGGCATTAAGCAAGTCTAAGGGCGAGATTAGCGCATCTTCAGAATCCAATCTGGCCAATCCATCAAATATAGCCGGGCCATCCAACCTAACTGAACTAACTGATCTGGCTAACTTAGCTACCTTAGTTTGGCCATCCATCTCTATGTCCTCCCCAAAGCCTCCGCCAAAGTCACCTTCAAGCTCTCTTGATAGCTCCTCATCCTCAGAGAGCCCGTCCTTAGCCGGTTGAGCGCCTAAGGCATTCTGTCCGTATTCGTATAAAAGGGCGCTATCTCTGAGAGTTAAGACCAGACCCTGAAGGACCAGTAATGACTGCCCTTTTATGAGCCCTCGCTGAGGAAGGCTTAAGATAGTTTCATCTATGAGAGAAACCACGGGCACAACGGTTGCCTCCACGAAAGATAGACTCATCAGTTTGTCTCTAATGGTTTTTAAGGGGGAGAGAGCCTTGTGGCTGACCACCGTCTTACCGGCGAAGACTCTGGTCCAGATCGACTGGGCCTCTTTGGCGATTTCACCGAACAATTTAGAGCCTAAGTTATCAACCTCGTTTTGTAGATTGCCCTTAGCCTGGACTTCACTTGGTGGGACAACTTTAAAGAACTGCCAACTAAAGCTAAAACGCAGTCTGACCTGGTGAGCGTTGACTCTAGATTCTTCTATCAGCCTCTCCCAGCCTCTATGTTTGTCAATCCAAGATTTGACGGCGTCATCATAGTTGTCGATAAACTTATCAATGGCTGCCAAAAATTCATTTTTGACTTTTAAAAGAAATTCATGAACGGCTTGGGTTTCGAGGTCGGAAATCCCCCAACCCCCGAGGAATCTAACTCCGACCTTGTCGAGATAGCCTACGGCCCTGGCCTTGAGAGTTGAAAAGATCTTTAGCCTCTCGGGATCGCATATCCTTTTGTTGCCGAGGGAGGCTAAATCCTCTGGCGGCAGTATTACGGCGCCGAAGTCTTCGGGGATCAGCTTCTTTTTGGCCGACCAGATGGACACGCTGAGATTGACCATCGTCAGTTTGTCTAAGATTTTGACGCTAAAGTCTGACATTTAAGGCCTCCTTACTTTTATTTTTGGGTGTTACTTTTGGGCGCTATATCGCTAGCAAAAAAACGCTGCAAAAGCTCGTGGAGGAAGACGCGGCTTTCAGGGATCGCCCTAAAAGCCATGGCCCTATCCAAAGAGTGATTGATGGGCGATAACCCTTGCCAAGCCAGAGGCTGAAATTTAACTGTGAGATTGGCCCAGCGGATGAGAGTTCTGGTTGAAAAGGTTACTTCCAAAGCGGTTTCGGACCCCTTTGACAAGTTAGCCATGAAAAGTTTCCTAACTTCGTTGGCGTAAGAGACCATCTTGGATCTAAGTTCCGGTGGAAGCGTGGGAGCCGTTTTAGCCAAAAGCTTTTCCTCAGATTCCGGCTTGGGGTAACCTATCTCAACTAACCAGAACCTATCCATAAAGGCGCTATTTTGCCGCAAAGTTCCTTGGTATAGGCCGGTTTCGTCAGAAGTCCCGTTGGTATTACCAGTAGCCACAAACTTAAACATGGGATGTTGAACAATTAATTCGCCGTTATTTTCCGGTACGCACAATGGCGATCCGTCTAAAACGCCGTTGAGCCCGGCGGCTGTTGAAGGGTCCAGTATGTCTATCTCGTTAAGTAGAAAAAGACCGCCGTACTTCATGGCTAGTGATAGTGGTCCGTACTCAAAGCTCATCTGACCGTCCTTGACGATGAGATGCCCGACTAATTCTGGAAACTCTAAGCGATTATGTCCGGTTACCTCAAAAACAGGGTAATTAAGCATGGCCGCTATTTGTTTGACCAGGCTCGTTTTACCGCTTCCCTGCGGGCCAAAAACATAAAGCGGATCATTTTGGTCCAAAAACCAAACCGCCACGTCCCGGCTCTCATCATGGAAGATGTAGCTTTGGTCCTTGGCCGGGGTAAATACGCTAGGCTTAGCAAAACCTACGACACTTGTGCCGGAAGGCTTGCCGCTGAAGACGGAACCGGCGTCAAGATTGATGGGCTTAAGACGCTCCAAAATCGAAATTGTATCTGCCATTTTTTCCTCCTTATAAAAGAAAATCCCGAACGCCTAAAGGCAGATCGGGATACTATGAGATCGGGATGTTATGAGACCGCGATGCTATGAGACCGCGATGTTATGAAATTTTGTTAATTTATCTGGCCATAAAACTTATTGTCGCCGCCAAAAAAAGAAAGGCTCCATTAAGAGCCGTTAGCTATTTGTACTGTTTCAAAACTTAGGCTCCTTTAAAAATCTCTTATTTTTTGATAGGCTGTAAGATGTTGCAGCCAACAACCAACGGTCCACGTTGGTTTTTACAGAAAATGGGCCAAATAGATGATATTTGAACATCAATTTGAAACCATGACCCGGACGGAGCTGGAAAAGCTCCAGGTAGATCGCCTCAAATCAGTCTTAAAGCTGGCCTACGACCGGGCGCCATTTTACGCCAAACGCTTTCGGGAAATTGGGTTTGAGCCCCAAGACTTTAAGGGGCTAGACGATCTGATCAAATTGCCCTTAACCGAGAAAGAAGACATCAACCGTCATTTCCCGGAGGGCTTTTTGGCTTGTCCACCGTCACAATTAAGCCGCTTCCACGCCTCTAGCGGCACCACCGGCCAGCTTACGGTCATGGGCTATACTTGTGGCGACATCCAAAATTGGGCCCGCTTAATGGCCAGGTGTTTTTCGGCTGCCGGGGTAACCAGCGCCGACGTCGTCAATGTGGCCTACAATTATGGGCTCTTCACCGGCGGCCTAGGCGCTCATTACGGCGCCGAACTCTTGGGGGCGGCCATCTTGCCATGCTCTGGCGGGGCCAGCCATCGCCAGGTGGAACTTATGCGAAGGCTTTCGGTAAGCGTGATGTGCTGTACGCCCAGCTACGCCTTATACTTAGCCGAAGTTGCCAAAGATGATGGTTTTGATTTTAGGGATAAAGATACGTTTCCGCTCAGGGTGGGCTTGTTCGGGGCCGAACCATGGTCAGATAATCTCAAAAAGATCATCGAAGAAAGGCTAGCCATAAAGGCCTTAAACCTCTACGGCTTGTCAGAGGTCATGGGCCCTGGGCTCTCGGTAGAGTGCCTGGAGGGTCAAAATGGCCTCCACTTTTTTGAGGATCATTTTCTGGCTGAAATCATAGACCCTCAAACCGGGGCCACCTTAGGTCCTGGGCAATTAGGCGAATTGGTGGTGACCACTCTGACCAGGGAAGCTGTCCCCCTAATCCGCTACCGCACGCGAGACATAACGTCCATCTTCTTTGATCCCTGCCCCTGCGGTCGTACCCACTTAAGGATGACTAGGGTCATGGGGCGATCCGATGAGATGCTGGTCGTCAGAGGGGTAAATATCTTCCCATCGCAATTTGAAGATCTCATATTAAGCGAAAAGACCTTAAGCCCAAACTACCAAATCACCATTGACCGCGAAAACGAATTAGATACCTTGGAAGTTTCCGTAGAACCCAATCCCGATAACTTCTTCCCGCTAGATGAAGAAAAACTCTCCGAGACCTTGGGCGTAAAAATAAAAGAACACTTTGGCATAACGGCGAGGCTCAGGCTCTTGCCGCCCAAAACCATTGTCCGCGGGCAAAGTAAGACCCAGCGGGTCTTTGACCGGCTCCGGGGCAAAATATAGTCTTAAATTTTATTTGGAAGCTCTATCCTAAGATCTCACGAAAGATAATCTCACCAAGACAATCTCACGAAGATAATCGTTGGCTCATCTGGCCGCTATCTTCCAGCCGCTTAACGATAGCCTCGTATTCCAGTTCGTCTACGTTTTGCCTAAGCCAGGCTACTAGATCGCTACCAGAGTCGTATTCATACTGCTCAATTTCGGCCATGAAGTTTTCCATGAGCGAGGTCTTAAAATGCTTGGCCGCTTCCTTGATCTTTTCTAAGATCTGAGGTTCCGGGGCGGACTTGCGCTCTTTGCCGTTACCGTTGCCGCTAGATTCAGCGTTAGATTTAGAAATTTTAAGTAGAAATTCTTCGAGAGATTGTATGAGCGCGTGAGTAGTGCTAACAAAATGCTCATGGTTGGCTTTGATGGTGCTTATGTCGTTGGCGTTGGCCGCCTGCTCGAGCTTTAGGGCAAGCTTGGCCACTTCAGTTGCGTAGATGCCGTTACTTGAGCCCTTAAGCCCGTGAACAATAATAGAGTACTGCTTACAGGCGCCATCTTTTATTTCCATCAAGGCATTGTCCAATATATCGAGTAACTGCCGGGTGTGAGTGACAAAAGAGCGATATATGGTTAGTAGCGTCTCATCGCCGCCATACATCTCAAGCCCCTTTTCGACGTCAACCCCGACCAGGCCGATTTTTATAAGCTCCCTAGGGATAGTCGCAGCATTAGATAATTTACACTTGTCAATCTTGCGGCGCTCAGCTAGCCTTAAGGATTCCTCGCTCTGGATATCGCGGACCCATTTATTTAAGAGCATATCGAGGACCATGATGTCGATGGGCTTTGATAAATAGGCGTTAAATCCCTTGGTCAGAAACATATCCTCATTGCCCGATAGGGCGTTAGCGGTTAGCGCAACTATGGGCACGCTTTTAGCGTAGGGAGTTCCGATTTCCTCGCGGATAATCCTGGTGGCCTCAATCCCATCCATCTCAGGCATCATGTGATCCATAAAGACGATGTCGTATTTGGGTTCGTCTTCGGATTGACTGATAGCCCTTATCTTTTCTACCGCCTCAACGCCGCTCATAACGCAGTCTATGGTTAGCTTGTAGGGCATCATCAGGCCCTTAGCCACATCTAAGTTAGTTACAACGTCATCGACGATTAAAACCTTGCCGTAGGGCATGTGAGCCCGGACCAGGTTTCGGTCTCTTTTGCGCCTGTTTCTTTCAAATTTAAAAGTCCTGAGCCCTTCGGTAAACGAGGGCCCGATGGAGATGGTGCTTACGATCCCTTGGGGTAATTCCACGGAAAAACAGCTGCCAACGCCGTACTCGCTTTCCACGGTAAAGGTCCCTTTCATGAGATCGACCAGATGCTTGGTAATGGAGAGGCCGAGCCCGGTTCCCTCAATGTTACGGTTGGCCCGCTGATTTAGTTGGGAATACTCTCTAAAAATTTTGGGGACGTCTTCTTTTTTTATGCCTATGCCGGTATCGGTAACCCTGAAGATTAAAATAGCCTCATTTTCCTCACGGCGCCAGGTCGTCTCAAATACTACGCGGCCCTTCTCAGTGTATTTGAAGGCATTAGAAAGAAGATTATTAAGTATCTGCTTAACCCTTAATTCGTCGCCATACAACTTGATGGGTATGGTCTCATCTACCTCGAGCTCGAAGTCTATGGATTTGGATTCTAAGCGGACCATATTTAGCTCAACCACGTCGCTGACCATATTGGGAACGGCGTAGCTGCCTGGAACGATCTCAAATCCCCCGGCTTCGATCTTGGAGATATCTAAGATGTCGTTAACGATGTTTAAGAGGTTAGAGCCTGAGCTAAAGATCTTTTCGAGGTTGATGTGGGTTTTGGGCGGCAGGTCTTTTTCTAGCTCCATGGTCGATAAGCCCAAGATAGCGTTTAAGGGCGTGCGTATCTCGTGACTTACGGTTGCTAGAAAAGCGCTTTTGGATTCGGAGGCGGCTTCAGCCGCTTTCTTGGCCTCAATTAAATCGCTTCTTTGACGCTCTAACTGGTTGACCATTATGTTAAAGGCGTTGGCAAATTCGCCCATAAATTCGACTGTTTGCTTATAATCTCCTTTGGCTACCTGCTGAGTTTGCCAAGCCACGTGCCTAAGTGAGGATTGAAGGGCTTTGAGAGGGGCGGCTAATTCGTTATCAGATGACGGCGGCGCGAAGGTAAGATCGCCTTTGGACAGAGCATTGGCGAATACTCGCGTCTCTTTTACGCACTCGACAAAGAATACTAACCCCTCTCCAAACTCGCGGAAATCTTCTGGTAGAGATTCAATATCTAAGGACGCTTTCTGCGGGTGGTATATTACATCGCTCAAATAATTGAACATGATTTCGGCTACAGGATTCAAGCTCTGCCCATCCTCATATTCTAATCACTCAAATGAAAGATTTTACTCTATCACTCCTTTAAAACGGCAGACCCTGTCGCCATTGGCCCAACAATCGACTTCTCTGACCTTGTACTTTTTGCCCGAATAGGCTTCTAATATACCGGCGATAAACCCCTCATCGTAGTTGCAGACCGTCTGGTTGGTGACCGGCAGACCGCTACAATCCAAGTCTTGGCCGATGGTCAGAACAATATTACCAGTATCAGAATCGAACTCTTCCATCCTAAGGATGCCTATCTTAAGATCCTTGAGCGATTTCTGAAGATTGGCCACGAAGAGGTTAAAGTCGGCGGTTAAATCCAAAAGATTTTTAGCGAAAGCTGAGCCGGCCAGAAAACCGGCTGAACGAAAGTATTCGTTAGCCTTCTCTAGGCCGACGTCATCGCTTAAGATTTCCAACATCGTGTACTGCATGAGGCGATAAACCAATACCGGCATGTCCTCGCCCAAGTCGCCGCGGCCTTCTTTGATGTCACCTAATTTTTCCCAGGTGAACCTATCTGTTTTGTCTTTCCGCATAAATACGTTTTTCATGATAAAGCCCCCTCCCACAGCAGCAGATTATTTTCTGTCGCCAGAGTTCATGATGGATGATCTCGATAAGATGATAATTCTGAGAATTTAGAACAGCAATTTTCGAAAGAATCTAGGATACAAGGATCGTATTGTGCACCCCGTCCATCTGTTATTATACGTGAAACTTCCGCATGACTCAATCCTTTGCGGTAAACTCTGTCATTAATAACGGCATCATAGACATCTGCTATAGCCATTATCCTTCCACAAAGTGGTATGTTTTCGCCAGAGGCGCCCGTGGGGTAGCCATTGCCATCATACCGCTCATGATGAGAAGCTGCGATCATAATGGCGTACTTCAGGTATTGCTGAGTCGGCGTCCGAGCGAACATGTTTTTTAAAATTCTGGCCCCAACCTCCGTGTGAGTCTTCATGATATTGAATTCATCGTCCGTTAAGCGGTCGGGCTTCAAAAGTATTTTGTCGCTGATGGAAATTTTACCTATATCGTGAAGCGGCGCAGCTCGCACCATCATGTTGAGAGCTTCAACGGAAAGCTGCTCGGGATACATTCCCCTCTCGATGAGATCTCTTCCCAACAGCTCAAAGTATTGGCTGGTTCGCACGACGTGGCCGCCAGTGTTCTCGTCACGGCACTCAATGAGTTCGGCGATAGAGGCTGTTAAATTGTCGGAGAGAGTTTTAACCGAGTCAGCCAGTTGAGTCTGATAGGTCGAGATATTTAAGTGCAGAGCTAGCCTATGGATTAAGACGCTATTGACCACCGGTTTCTTTATGAAATCTCTGGCCCCGAGCCTAAAGCCCTCTATCTCGGTAGCTGGCTCAAGATTACTGGTAATAAAGATGACCGGTATATTGTGTAAAGTGGGATTTTCCTTAAGTCTTGCTATGGTATCAAAGCCATTCATCCCCGGCATCTGCACGTCAAGTAGGATCAGGTCCGGCCTTTCATGGGCGCAGATGGTCAAAGCCTGTTGTCCGGATTTAGCCAGAGAAAATCTGTATTTACCCTCAAGGAAAGAACTGATCTGTTTCAGATTAGTTATATTATCATCAACAATCAGTATTTCTTTCATAAATACCTTTCAATAAGACAAAAAACACCAATTACCTCCGTAAAATACTGTATAAGGAGATACTATATTAGTAAAGACCACTAATTAGCCTTGATATCGATCTAAAAACATCAGTAATAGTCGGATCGAATTTTGTGCCTCGGCCCTCTAGAATAATGGCCATCGCCGTTTGATGATCCATAGCTGGCCGATAGAGCCTATGGCCTCGGCAGGCGTCATAGACGTTTACGACCGAAAGTAAGCGGCAGCAAAGGGGGGTATTTGTTCCAACGAGACCGTCAGGATAACCCGAGCCGTCGTATCTCTCGTGGTGTCCTCCGGCCATGAGGTAAGCGTATTTAAGGTAGTCTTGATCGGGTGTGCGTTTGTAGATGTTTTCCAGAACCTTAGCCCCGATGACCGGATGTTTTTTGACCACCTCGAATTCATCAGGGGTGAGCGAGGAGGGCTTTTGCAAAATAACGTCGCTGATGCCGATTTTGCCTATATCGTGAAACGGAGCTCCTTGAACCATAATTTCTAGATTTTCGGCTGAAAGCTCACCGGAAAATTCTCCGGTCTTAATCAGCTCGTTACCTAAGAGCTCGAAGAGCTTACTGGTGCGAAATACATGGTTCCCGGTATTGCAGTCCTTACACTCAACGAGGTCGGCAAAGGAGGCCACTATTCCGTTTTGGAGTTCTTTTCTCGTATTTTCAAGATCTGTCTGATACTCATGAAGCTCGAGGTGGAGCTCCATGCGGTGGCGCAGAATATCTTTTTCAGCAGGTTTAGTTATGTAATCGACCGCGCCTGCTTCAAGAGCTAAAATCTCGGTTTCACTGTTGATATTGCCCGTCAAAAAAATAATCGGAACTCGGGCCATGCTGGGAATTTTCTTTAATCTAGCGATGGTTTCAAAACCATCCATTTCCGGCATATTTACGTCGAGGAGCACCAAATCTGGCACTTCTCGCTCGCAAAAAGCTATGGCCTCAGATCCGGATTTAGTCAGAGAAAAATCGTAGTGGTCCGCTAATAAGGCTCCAATCTGCTTAAGACTAGCCACATTATCATCAACTACCAAGATCAATTTCATTTTAAAATTGTCGTTCACCGTAAATCAACCAACAAAAAACACTATTGTCAAAACATGCTTAATATTTCCACCAGTTTTACGATTCGTAGTTCACCGGTAGCACGAATCACCGCAAATACCCCAAAACAAAGATGAATTTTGTTTTTATCTGGCGGTCTATTTGAGACAAATAATTTGACTTTAGACATTATTAAACAGCCAGGCAAAAGTTGTACTTTAACTGACCAATGCAAAGGGTACTGAGATTTAGGAAAAAACCACGAATTCATTATATCATTTTAGCTTAGCTATTGGAAGACCAAGTGAAACATCAATTTTTACCCCTACCTAGGTTCATCACCCTAGCTCAAAAACTAAGTCCTTATGCTAACTTAGGCTAATCTGGCCGTTTAGCAATTTGCCAGTTTCCACCAACTGGGCCTTTAAAAATCCTCCTCTTGGTGGACGCCCGATATTCATATTGACTAGGTCTGAAGAGGCTTTCCGCAGCTTAAAAATTTTTTTTTAGGCAAAACCTAGATGCGTAAAATAATTAATTTGAAAAAAAAATAGAGCAAGATAAAACGCTTGCCGGCCCCCAGGCCTCCGAAGAGCTTTACGTTAACCAGGCGAGCGAAGAGACCAAAGGGGAGGAAGAAGAAGAGGAGGAGGAGGAGGAAGAAGAAG
>JAITJB010000158.1 GCA_031279155.1 Deltaproteobacteria bacterium
TCCTTTTGTATTAATTTAACCAGAGGGTGGAAATTACCCTTGGCCCTGTTTATTTTTTACCCACTCCCGAAAACCCTCGGGCTGAGAGTATGTTTTTAGTTTTTTAGTGTATAAATAGACGCTTTTAGACTTTTATATTACCCACAAGACTCGACGTCATAAGACAGGATTGCTGCGTCATGGTTAGAGACCCTCTAACTTCCATCCGGATCCCCTATAAGGTCCCATTGTTTTTGCTCCTAGGTCTAGCCTGTTTAGCCCTGGCCGTCTGGACCGTTTACCAAGACCGGGTCAGAGAAAAGGCTACTCTCGAGCAACTCTACCTCCAAAAAGGCGAGATGCTCATCCGCTGGTTTGGCTTAGCCCATCGCCGGGATTGGCTACAATTTGATCACAATGACTTGTCCAAATTTTTTGAGCAAAAAGAAAACCAAGATGTTCTCATCCTAGCTGTCACTAAGGCTGACGGCACAATTACGGCTACTTCCGAAGCCGACGATAGCTTATTATCCCCGGAAACCTTCCAAAACCCCGAACAGGTCGAGGCCTTCCATCCCAACTGGCTGCCTAAATCTCGCAAATCCCGTCTCAAAGACGGTCATTTTATATTTTGGGTTTATCGGCCCCTTCTCCACACCGTCGAAAAGCCTAAACCCATGATGCCCCACAATGATCCGGGCCAAGGGCACCCAACAGACGACAAGGGCGATCACGGACGAAACGCCCCGCCGCCTATCTGGCCGCCGGAAATCGACTTTCAGTCCGCGCCGGAAAATGCCGTCTACCTTTGGATTGGCTTTGACGGCAAGACCTTTGAAGCCGCGACAGTTGCCGCCCTTAGAAACTTAATTTTCTTTTCTATTCTAATTGGCGTAAACTTATTGACCATGGCCATGGCCATCTATTGGGCCATGAGATACGCCAGATCCCTAGCTATTACCAAAGAGATCATAAATCGCCTGCCCATCGGTCTCATTTTAAACAATCTAAATGGCCAAGTTGCCATCGTCAACCCGGCGGCCTTGAAAATCTGCGGCCTGAGGCTAGATCAAGTTCAGGGGAAGACCATGGCCGAATTGACCGACGGTACCTTCCCCGAAGACCGCGAAGGCGCGGCCATCGAGCGCGATGTGACCTTCCAGGGCGGCCTGAGCCCTAGGCTCTCCATAGCCTGCGGCCCGGTAACTCTCCGAAATGGAACCGAAATAGGTCGGGTCGTCTTAATGGCCGACCTTGAAGAAATTGACCACCTAAAGCGGGAACTATCCAAAAACGAGCGCTTAGCTAGGCTCTTTGGCATCGCCTCCGGCCTGGCCCACAACATCCGCAATCCCTTGGGCTCCATAAAGAGCCTGGCCCAATACCTCAAAGACAAAAACCCGGCCAAAGAAGACTTAGACGCCCTCGATCTGATCTTAAATAGCGCTGACGGCCTCTCGCGGACGGTCGACGACTTTTTGGATTTCGCCTCCCCGGTCATCAAAACCGAGGAAACCGATCTGACTGAGGTTGTCAAATCTCTCCACCATGAGTTAGAAGAAAAAGCCGCTGGTAGCGGCGTAAGTCTCTCTTTAAGCCTCCCAGAGGGCCCCTGTATCGTCTTAGCCGATAGCTTAAGGCTTAAGTCGGCCTTAAGCCACATCTACACCAACTCTCTTGAGTCGGTTAAATCTAATCCCCCTGGCCAGCCCGGCCTCATAGATGTGGCCCTGGTCTTAGTGGGCCAATCTAAGGCCATGCTAAAGATCCACGATAACGGCCAGGGCTTCTCAGCCAAGCAGTTAGCCACGCCTTTTGTGCCCTATTTTACGACCAAACCCAACAATACAGGGCTTGGTCTAGCCAAAACCAACAATATTTTACAGGCCTTTAACGGTAACGTTCAGCTGGCCAACGCCTTAGACGGCGGGGCCTTAGTAACCATAACTCTCCCCATTTTCCCGGACCCGGGCGTAAACGTTAAGATCGCTCCTTTAGAACTAGGTGAATTTTTAACCAAAATCCACAATCAAGTTAGCCTAGATCCCAAGACCGAAAATATCGATCTGACCTTAGAAGTCTTAAGTCAGCCCTTGACGATCATGGCCGATGAATCTAGCCTCCAAGAGATGATTCACGGCCTCTACCAAAACGCCATCAGAGCCATGAGCCAAAACCCGCCCGATCAGGCCCCGACCATGACGGTGACCTTAGCCAGCGATGAGAGCGGTCAGGCCGTCATGACCTGGGCTGATAACGGCCCTGGTTTTACCGAAGCCCAGAGCCGGGCGCCCTTTGAGGCCACTTCGGCTGACCGACTCCATGGCACGGGGTTTTCACTCTTTATTATCAAAAGCATAGTTGAGGCCCATAAAGGTCACATTAAGCTGGCCAACCTTAAGGGCCGCGGCGGCTTGGTGACCATCAGCCTACCACTGGCCAAAGTCAATTAAATAAAAAGGCCAAAAAATTTAGTTGTTAAAGCATGTTAGCCCGTATTTATTCCGCCATTTTCGCCCTCCCCTTCCTTATGAGGCCACAATGATTTGACGTCAAGTTAATGAACTAATTACAATGGTAAAATTTTGACAGCTTTCCTCGGCCGTATTTTCCCCTAAAATGCCTAAAACCTCTCCGGAAAACCTAATAGTGTCAGGCAGTTGTCTCGGCAGCCTAGGTAAATTTTCTGTTATTACGCCCGCTTAACCCCTATAAAGGTAAATGTCGGAAATGTAATGTGTTACCTAGCACTGGCTAGGCTAGAGCGGTTGATCGATAAGATAAAGTTTAGTATAATGCCATTGACAACTGGTAAAATCCGTTTCACCAGTATCTTGTCGCCAGAAACAAACGACGTAGGACCGTTGGTCCGTTGTGGAGCTTTGTGAAAAGTCCTGCCTTAATTGGCCGGGACGGCTCTAATACATACGAGCCGGGCCAAGGCCCGGTCGAAAACGATCCTGCTTTAGTGGTCTCCTCGCTAACCATGTGTAAGGTGGCCGTAAGATCGCTTTTTTTGGAATCGACCTGGAATTTTATCGGCCAACAGAGCTTAGGCTTATTGGCGGCGATCGAGCCGGCCTTAAAAGTCATTTACCGCGACCGCCCGTCAGTGGATTTGTTGAGCGCCAAGGCCCGGGCCGTACAATTTTTTAACACCAACCCTTATTCCAGCGGTTTCGTCATTGGGGCCGCCCTTAGACTTGAAGAAGAACTAAAAAATAATCTTATCACCCAAAAGAGGCGATGGGAGATATTAAGTGTTTTGTCGTCGGCTCTGGCCGCCCAAGGCGATCTGTTGTTTTGGCAATCTTGGCTGCCGGCTTGGTTCTTAGTGACCTTGTTGGCCGTAAGTATGACCGGCACTCCCTTATGGGCCCTCTTAGGCCCTGGCGTGT
>JAITJB010000167.1 GCA_031279155.1 Deltaproteobacteria bacterium
ATTCTGCCGGGCTCTTATTTTAACCCCAAGACGGCGGCCTGGTTTAGGGGCGCCTTGATGACCGACGGGGTTTTTCAGAGCGAACCCTATATCGACCCGAGCTCCAAGCGCTCGGTAGCCGCACTTTCTACGACCATCCGCTTAAATGGAAGGGTGCGCGGGGTTTTGGCCGTTGATTTCTTGCTTGAGCCGGTCGTAGACCAAGTCAGCGGCTTTATGTTGGGTAAGGCCGGCTATGGGTTACTCATAAGCGATCAGATGATCTTATTAGCTTACATTAAGCCCGAACTAGTCGGTAAGCATCTGAGCGATATCCCAGAGTTAAACCATCTGATCCCCAGGCTCCAGGGGTTGGGAGTGGCTCCGGCTCAAACTACCTTTTTTTCCGGCAAAGAAGAATTCGTGGGCTATTTTAGCCGCCTCAGTAACGGCTGGTTTATGGGTAACGTCGCGCCCATGAGTTTTTATTTTTCTGAAGTTTTTTCTTTGATGTCGGTCATCTCGATTATCGGCTTATGTTTGGCTAGCATCTTAAGCGTGGTCTTAGTTAGGCTCAGCATGGCCAAGATTCAGTCGGAAGAAGAGAGCCGCTCAAAATCCTCCTTTTTAGCCCGCATGAGTCACGAGATCCGCACCCCCATGAACGCCATCATCGGCCTTAGCGAACTGGCCCAGCGCGATTTTGGTCGACCGCAGGTCTTAAATTATATTGTTGAAATCCGCCGGGCCGGGGCCATTTTACTAAGCTTAATTAACGATATCTTAGACTTTTCTAAGATAGAATCGGGTAAATATAGCGTAGCGGAGACAAACTACCAGTTGGGGGCCCTCTTGGGCGATGTTTTAGCCATTGTCCGCCTGAGAGCCGCCCAAAAATCTCTTAAGCTTGAGACTTCAATCGATCCCGCTCTACCTAGGGGGCTTTTGGGCGACGACCGTGGGGTTAGGCAGGTACTTTTAAATCTCTTAAGTAACGCCATAAAATACACGCCTGCCGGCTTCGTGAGGCTGACAGTGTTCGGTGAAAAGGCAAGCCCTGATAGCGTCCTATTAAGCTTTAAGGTTGAGGATTCTGGCGTGGGCATTAGTAGCGCAGGGCTAGCCAGTTTATTTTCCGATTTTGTTAGATTAGAAGATACTTCTACCCGCAATATCGAGGGCACGGGCTTAGGTTTAGTCATTACCCGCAACATCTGCCGCCTTTTGGGCGGCGACGTAACCGTTGAAAGCCAGCCTGGCCGGGGCTCAACCTTTGTGGCCACGGTTAAGCAGACCATAGCCGATCGCGAGCCCTTAGGGGACTCTCAAGACGCCATTGAACCGGCTATAGCTTCGGCAAAATTACTGCCGGCCTATACGGCCCCGGGATTTAGGGTCTTAATTGTCGACGATATTGATACCAATCTCATGGTGGCTAGAGAACTCTTGGCCCCCTTTGATATGGATGTTGTCACCTGTTTGTCTGGCTCCAAAGCCGTGGAGATGGAGAGCTACCAACCTTTTAACCTGTTTTTTATCGACCACATGATGCCTGATCCCGATGGGATTGAGACCCTAAGGCGCATTAGGGCATTGGGCTTAAGTCACCAAAATACCCCGGCCATCGCTTTAACGGCCAACGCCGTCTCAGGGGCCAAGGAAATGCTTTTGTCCCAAGGTTTTTCCGATTTTATTTCTAAGCCGATCGATTCAGCTGAATTAGTCAAGGTCCTAGATAGATGGATACCCCTATCGGCAAGGAAAACCGCATCGTTAGTTCAAATAGTTCAGCCCCGTGGGGAGGGTAGTATGGAAAAATTCCTAGCCATGTTAAAAATGGCCTCAATAGAAACAGATACCGGCCTTAAATTGTGTGGGGGGAGTCCTGAGATCTACATGAAGATCTTAGGCGCCTTCGTGCGCGACGTCGGACGCTTTTCCCCGCGCTTAAACGCCGGTTCCGCGCCTGATACCAAGGATTTAACTATAACGGTTCACGCCCTCAAAAGCGCAACCGCAAATATCGGGGCCACTTCAATTTCCGGGCAGGCTTTAAAGTTAGAGACAGCCTTAAAAAAAGGCGATGTCTCAGTCATTGAAAACGGGAGCTTAAGTACTTTCCGCGATAGTCTTCTTCGTCTAGCTTCTCAAGTCGACCAGGCCTTAGCTACTCAAAGCGGTAGCGGCAGCCAACCCTCAAAAGCCAAAATCCCTAACGATATCCCGACTTCAAGCGTTGCTTCTTCTAACGGCGGGGTTAGTGTGGAAGAATTGGGACGCCTCAGGGAGGCCTTGGAGGGTAATGACGTAGGTTTAGCCGATCGCTTGATAGATGATATGGGCAAAAGAGCTGACAGTAACCTCCGGCAGCTCCTCTCCCAGGTCTCCTATCACGTCCTTTTAAGCGAGTATCAAGAGGCCTTAAGACTGATTAGAAAGCTCTGATTAGAAAGAGCTAATTATAAAGGCCTGATTAGAAAACTCTGATTAGAAAACTAGCCAATATTTAAGGGGCGCCTTTGGGCGCAGAAGATAGTGCTTATAGATAGATGTTTGCCGATCCAGTAAAAATAATGGTCGTCGATGATGCGGTTACCAACCTACGGTGCGCCAAAGAGGCCTTAAAAAACGTAGGCGACGTTTTTACCGTGCCCTCGGCTAGGAGAATGTTTGAACTGTTGCCTCAGGTCAGACCATCGCTGATTTTGCTCGATATCAACATGCCGGAAATGAGCGGTCTTGAAGCCATTAAAATCCTAAAAAACGTCACTGACTTAACCCATATTCCGGTTATCTTTTTAACCTCCAATACCGACTTAGGAACCGAGCTCGAAGGCCTTAATTTAGGGGCCGTGGACTACATAACCAAGCCCTTTGACCCGGCTCTTTTGAAAAAAAGAGTCGAAGTCCATCTGACCATGTTGGTCCAGAAAAAGACCCTCGAAGAGCAGAGCCAGCGCCTTAAGGATTTTAACGAAAACCTCCAGCGCTTAGTCCAAGAAGAAACCCGCCGGGTTAGCGCCCTTCAGGGCGCGGTCCTCGATACGGTAGTCGATATGGTTGAGGGGCGCGATGATTTAACAGGCGGTCACATCAATCGGACCATGAGGTGGCTGGGAATTCTTTTAGAAGGGGTTGAAAAAGCCGGCGTCTATCCTGAGACCCGCCGCGATTGGGACGACCATCTGATTTTAAATAGCTCAAGGCTCCACGACGTGGGTAAGATAAGCGTGAGCGATACCATTTTACAAAAACCCGGAAAACTATCCGAGGCCGAGTTTAACGTTATCAAGACCCATCCGCTGGTCGGCGCAAAAATCATCGATAAGATTAGCCTTAGCTTACCTAACGATTATCTTTTTTTGACCCACGCCAGGATCTTGGCCATGACCCATCACGAAAAATGGGATGGTACCGGCTACCCTCATGGCCTGTCCGGGGTTGGCATTCCCCTCCAGGGCCGGCTCATGGCTATCTCAGACGTCTACGATGCTTTAGTCTCCCCAAGGCCCTATAAGGATGCTTACAGCCATGAAAAGGCCGTGGAGATCATCTTAGCCGATCGCGGTCGGCATTTTGATCCCGATTTGGTGGACGTCTTTGAGAAAGTTTGCCATTTATTTGTTGAATGACCTTGGGGTAGGCTTTGGGTAGGCTTGGGGTAAGCTTGGGGTTGGCTAAGCCCAAAGGAACAAAAGGCCAAAGGAACAAAAGGCTAAAATAACAAAAGCCAGGGGGCAAGACTAAGGCCTTAGTCTTGCCCCCTGACTTTTTCGTTAATTTAGATATCGAGTTCGCGGACGTGTAAGGCGTTTTCCTGGATAAAGGCCCGCCTAGGCTCCACCTGGTCGCCCATTAAGATGGTAAATATATCGTCGGCGTCCATGGCGTCTTCGATTTTAACTTTGAGAAATGTCCGCCTGGCTGGATCCATAGTCGTCTCCCACAATTGGGGGGCGTTCATTTCACCTAAGCCTTTGTAGCGCTGGACCCTTAAGCCCTTTTGACCGGCTGCTTCCATATCCTCTAAGAGCTCGCGATCGCTCTCTAAAGTGTATTGGCGGTCCTTGTGCTTGATGTTAAAGGGCGGCGAAACAAAGGAGTCAGCCTTCTCCCTTAAACGCTGGTATTTGCCAAAGAGTTCGCCTTCTTGGAAAGCCGTGTTTAAGATGAGCTTTTTGCGGTTATCATGGACAGCGGTTAAGGTCAATTTAAAGTCCGGGGCGCAAGAAGTCTCGCCATCGACGTCAGAGAGCTCTTCGGCGTTGGCAGGGGTTTTTACCGAGGCATTAGGATCATCATCGGGAAAATCAGGGCCTCTAACGTCTAAGCCGGCCTTTAAAAGGACCTCGGCGGTCGCTCTTGTCCAAGCCTCATCGCGGAAGCCTATGGGGTTCTTTTTGATTTCAAGGTACAAAAGGGGCCAAAGCTTGGCTGGAAAACCCAAGCGGCCATATCGCTCTTTAAAATCGCGCTCGAGGATTAAGCTATCTAAAAACTGTTGGAGAGAATTTTTCTCTAAAATCATCTCAGAGCCAGGGCTAGTTAAAACCCGGTCTTCAGAGTAGCGCGACATGGTAAAGGCTCTGAGGCCAGCGTCGTCTTTAATGAAAAATTCCTTTTGACCGCTTTTAATCCCGTAAAGAGGCGGCTGGGCGATGTAGACGTGGCCCCGCTCGATTAACACAGGCATCTGACGGTAGAAGAGCGTAAGTAGAAGCGTGCGGATGTGGGCGCCATCGACGTCGGCATCGGTCATGATGACAACTTTATGGTAGCGCAGCTTATCGAAGTTGGCGCCGTTAGAGCCGCCCGGGGCTCCTATGCCGGTGCCTAAAGCGGTGATGATGTTTCGGATCTCTTGGCTACCGATGATGCGATCAAATCTGGCTCGCTCAACGTTTAGGATTTTACCCCTGAGGGGCAGTATGGCCTGAAATTTGCGGTCCCGGCCTTGTTTGGCGCTGCCGCCGGCGCTGTTACCTTCCACTAAGAATAGTTCGCACTGCTCAGGGACCTTGGACTGACAGTCTGCCAGTTTTCCGCAAAGAGAGTTTCCGGTTAGGCCGCCTTTGTTGCGGATAGTCTCCCTGGCCTTGCGGGCGGCTTCTCTGGCTCTTACAGCGTCAACGACCTTGGAGATTATCTTTTTGGCCACCGCCGGGTTTTCCTCAAAGAAGATAGACAGCCGCTCGTAAACCAAGGTGTCGACCAGGCCCTTAACCGAAGCATTGCCCAGCTTGGCTTTGGTCTGGCCCTCAAATTGGGGCTCGGGGATGCGAACGCTGATAACGGCGGCTAAGCCCTCGCGGACATCTTCGCCTTCAAGGCTATTGACTTTAAGGTTTTTAGGTAGATTGCCAGAGGACATGTATTGGTTGACGGCTCTAGTTAAGGCGGTCCTAAAGCCCGTCAGGTGGGTTCCGCCTTCCGGGGTGCTGATGTTGTTGGCAAAGCTTAGCACTTGCTCGGAGTAGCTATCGTTGTATTGAAATGCCACCTCAACCATGACCCCATTACTCTTACCATCGAAGTAGACGGGTTTTTCGTGGATGGGGTTTTTTTGGCGGTTTAGGTGAATGACAAATTCGCTTAAGCCGCCTTTGTATTGAAATTCCTTAAACTCGTTGGTCCTCTCATCAGTGATGCTAATGTACAGTCCCTTGTTGAGGAAGGCCAGCTCTCTTAAGCGCTTGGCTAGAGTTTCAAAATCAAATTCCGTGGTCTCAAAAATAGTGGCGTCAGGTTTAAAGTGGACCATGGTTCCCGTACGCTCAACGTTACCTACGGCCTTAAGGGGGCCGACAGGTACGCCTCGCTCAAATCGCATGCGGTAACGAACCTTGTCGCGCTTAACTTCGACCTCTAGCCACTCCGATAAGGCGTTAACTACCGAGACGCCCACGCCGTGGAGACCGCCGGAGACTTGGTAAGTCTTTTTATCGAATTTCCCGCCAGCGTGGAGCTTGGTCATGACCACTTGGACCCCGCTAACTTTTTCTGTGGGGTGCTCGTCAACTGGAATGCCTCGACCGTTGTCTTTGACCTTGACCGTTCCTGCCGGGGTGATGGTAACCTCAATTTTATCGCAAAAGCCGGCCATGGCTTCATCAATAGAGTTATCAATGACCTCGTAGACAAGGTGGTGGAGGCCCGGGCCGGCGACCGTACCAATGTACATCGACGGCCTTACCCTGACGGCCTCAAGGCCTTCTAGAATTTGAATATTACTGGCGCCATAATCAGTAAGTTTTTGATCGCCCATCGTCATTTTTACTCCATAAAAATTAAGCGGCTAACTTTAAAAAATGTATTGAAAAGTTTGTAGTGCTAAAAATTTTAGAAAAATTATTATTATGCTTATTTTGCTGATAAGCCCCAGGCCCAGAACCACTGGCAGCCGGTAATCTTGGCTGACCATGCTAGCCTTGAGTTGGGGACGGAGAGTTTTGGTCAGGCCCGTTATCGGGTCCCTGATCTTGTATATTATAGCCTAGGCAGCCCCAATATGTCAATTACCTGTGATTAAAAAGCTTTGGTTGACAGGTGGTGGTAATGGCCAGAGCCTGAACTGCAAGTAAATAAAAGCGATTTATAGTATAAAGACTATTAAGATAATAATTTACGTCTCCTGATCATAAAATTACGTGGCACTCTATGGGCGCTTTAAGGCTGGCCCAGGTCTAAGCTCAATTGCACAAATATTTCAGACGGAACGAAAGTAAGAATTTGATTTTACTAAATTTAATTTTGAACCTAACCTAGTGAAAACCAGAGGCAATACCGTCGCCAGCCTTTTGTTTTGAACCTCAATTAAATAAAATAAATTTTTCACCTGGCAAAAAAATCCTTCACAACACAAAGATAATTTGAGTAAAATATCCCATGTTCAATTTTAGTAAAACCTGAGCTCTTAGTCAGGGCCTTTACTAAGCTAAAAGCTTTGAAATAACCAGAGGCTTTAAATGGCCTAAGCCTTGTAAAAAAAAATAAAAACAAGGAATTGATACGGCCAAAATACGTCATCTAACAAATCAGCCCACTGGCCGCATCAATAGGCGCATTATTGAAGCAAGTAATTGAAATTTTAAGATATATTATGGCTTTAGTTGGCCAAGCTGGAGCTCAAAAACCACTCAATCCCCGCGAAATATGGAATCGGGCGTTTGGGTTTTTTTTTTAGTCATCTGCCGGGCTTAAGTTAAGTAAAACATGGCTAGTTCCTCCTGATGATGTATGGGCCGATTTAGTAATCGAACGACCCATAAGCACTCCTTCCCAGGCGTCCCGAGCATAATGAACAACAATCTTCTTTTGGAGTTTGAGGAAACACCTCTGCCTTCAACTGATAGAGCGAAAAATGATTTTATTTTAAAAGAAACCTATTTAGGAATAGAGTTTAAATTCGGTTACTTAGGCGGTGCTGCCTTTGTATATATTTAAGGTATGTTTCAGGGCTTGCATGCCATTTTCTAGAAATAAATGGTAAAATACTCCTTAGAAATGACTCTTGACGAATTATACCGTGCCCGAAGCCGACCGACAATCAGGCTACTAATTATTGCCGGCTTGGGGGCTAACAAAGTTGACTTTGACATACCACATTTTTGTTTTCAATCCGAATTTATTTTTTTAATGCAAAAGATATCGACCCCAAACAAACATTTTCAGAAATTCAGACCGTTATCGATATTAAAGCCGAGCTGTCTTTTAAGGACAGGATCAAGTTTCTGATACTTCCCATAAGCGGTGGGGTAAGAGAAGTTAGCCCGAAATTTGCTGCTGATTGCTTTGAACTGATTTATAAGGCTTACGGTAGCAAAGACAAGCCCCCTGATATTTAAAAGGTAGGTATGTAGCTTGCTCATTTACTTAAGCTGATGTATAATCGGGAACAGGGTAGTGAAAAAAAATAGTCACAATTTTTGAAGGGTGAGGTTATGGGAATATTAACTGCGGCAATTTACAATCAGTGCAAAGAGGAATTAAGAGAGGAATTCGAGGCAGCCAAAGCGGCAGCCATAGCGCAAATCGAGGTAGCCAAAGCGGAAGCCAAAGCGGAAACCAAAGCGGAGTTAGCTCTGAAGCTCCGCGCTTCTGGCAGGAAACCCGATTATATCTCTAAATTTTTAGAAATTTCCCAAGAAGAGTTGGAGGAAATTTATAAAAATGCACCGATGCCTATGACCAATAAAATGAGGCCTAAAAGGCGCCGCTAGATAAACTGAGCCCGCAAGGCGGCGGACTATTTGGGCCCTAATATGGCCAAGCCATGGACGCACCTGTCCAAGACTATCTCGCAGGCCAAGCCTGAGCTGGACCTAAGCCATTTTATCAGATTGAAGGCGCCATGGTCACCATGTTCGCTAAGTCGCTCAGGCTTAGGCTATTGTTGATCTAATTTTAGCTGGCCGTATCCACTTAGAGCCTGATTATCCGAAAAAAAAGCCCGGCTTTAGCCGGGCTAAGATAACATGATGACAAATTATTTTTAGTCGTTTATGACCGCGCTGACCACCACGCCGTAGTAGCCGGGGTCTTCTGGGCCGGTCATGAGGTAGGAACTGTTACTCTCCTTACCCTGCAGGTATATCTGATCGCTATTCATAGCCACTAGCATATCAATTAATAAGACGGGGTTGAAGCCGGCCATGATATCTGGTCCGGTGTACTCTATGCCAACGGTCTCTTCAGCTTGACCGATCTCAGGGTTAGAGGTCGAAATCGTCAGTAAATCACGGGTGAAAGAGAACTTGGCTAGAGGGTATTTAGTGGTCAATAAGATAATAATGCGCCTTAGGACAACTAAAAGATCTTTTCGATAGATAATAGCTGTTATATTAAGGTCAGTAGGGACAACTTCCTTGTAATTAGGATACATGCCGTCTAGAAGTGATATGGCCACGGTTGAGTCGTTATTTTTTGCGGCTAACATATTTTCACTTAAGCCGATATTTAGAATGGAATTTCCTTCAGCCATATTTCTGATGGATAATAAGCCTTTACGGGGGATTATTATGCCCTTTTCCGCAGCAAAGTTTTGGGGATCTTCGGCAACTAAAGTCGCGCAGTTTAAGCGAACGCCGTCAGTGGAGATCAGTTTCAGGTGGCCCGGGTCATCGGCGTCTTCTACTTCTTTGAGCAAATATATGCCGGATAAATTGTAGGTATCGTCAGAATTGGCGGTAGAAGAGTTGGTCTTGTTGATAGCGTCGATAAGATCAGGACCTTTAAATGAAACATAGTCGATATTATCAATTTCTGGGATTTTAGGGTAGTCGGTGGCGGACAGGCCAAAGAGGTTGGTGGAAAAGGGGCCGCAGCTTAAAATGGTGGAGTTGTTTTCGGTCTCGCGCAAAATTATAAATTCGCCAGAAACACCTTTGACCAATTCGGCAAAAAACTTAGCCGGGACAGTCACCCTGCCGGGTTCGGTAATCTCAGCCGGGCATTTAATCTGAGTTGTTACTTCCAAATCAGTGGCCGTCATTACTAGCTTATTATCTTCAGTTGACAGTAAGATGTTAGACAAAATGGCCATAGTGTTGCGTTTGTCGGTGACAGTGTTGGCGTGGTTGACGCCTCTTACGAGATCTTCGGTTCTAATCTTTACGTGGAGCATGTGTCCTCCAAATATTTACTGGTGGCGCAGTTCCGCTGCGTCGGCGAATATAAACTAGATGACCATAAAAGTTTGATGACAAAAAGAAAAAATTTTTCGGCTACCAAGCGCCTCTTGCAGCCGAACTGAGGGCACTACATATGGCAGCCGTCTGAGGTCTGACGCCAAAATATACCACAATCCAATCAAAAGCAAAAGACCAAAACAGGCTTTAGGACCTTCCGTATATATAGGTTAATTTAATCGATAATTTTTTAAAATAATTAAAAAATGCCCAATTTTTTGTTGGCTAGGCTAGCTAGTGTCTGGCCTTTAGTTTTTGGGGTTTGGGTTGGGGAAGCCTAAGAGGCGGGTAGCCCAGAGGGCCAGTTTCTCGCGGCTGATCTTGGCGTTGTGGCGGATATCCATGGGAAAGTTCTTCTTGGACAAAAAGGTGGTGATGGTTTTGGTCCGAGGGTTAGATCTAGCTAGGGTGCGCAGTTCCTCAACCATGGTCAGCCAGGCGGATTTGGACATGCGTTTATAGGGCTCGATAACGACCACCGCTATAGGGTCTGGCGGCGGACCCACGCCGACAAGAGCGCTTCGGCGGACCTTGGGGTGGTTGTTGAAGATGGCCTCGCAGCAGACCGTAAAGAAAACGCATTTGGAGGTGACCACCCTTTGGCTCTTGCGGCCGCAAAACCACAACCTGCCCTGGACATCCTGCCAGCCGAGATCGCCTAGGCGGCGCCAGATTTGACCGTCAGGCCCGGTTATAAGCGATAAGGCCGTTTCCTCAGGTCTTTCAAAGTAACTTGGGGCGATAACTGGACCTAAAGCTACTATCTCGCCTATTTCTCCAACTGGTAGGATTTTTGATTCGCTGAAGGATTCTTTAACCCCATCGCTTATGGGGATGATGGCCATCTTATGGCCGGCAACGGGCCTACCCACGCACATGCCAAAGCCCTGCTCAGTCATGCCGCGCACCTGGGCTACTTCTGCGGCGTCAATGATTGTGAGCGGCATGGCTTCCGTGGCCCCGTAGGGGGTTAGGAGTTTAGCCTGAGGGGTGAGGGCGGCGGAAAAATCGGCAATGAGCTCTGGGCGGACTGGCGCGCCAGCTGAAATAACTCTTTCGAGCGTAGTAAAGGTGATTTTTTCTGTATTGGCGTAGCGGGCCAGGACGGCTAGTAAAGCCGGGGAGGCGAAGAGACTGGTGGCTTTTTCCCCTATGATAGCTGAAACCAATCTTTTGGGGTCGGCTTGCCCGGGTTTAACGGGGTTCATGTTGGGGATGACGGCGGTCAGCCCCAAGGCCGAAGAAAAGAGGGAAAATAGAGGGAAGGTGGCTAGATCCACCCCGCCATCGGTTATGCCAAAACTGTGCCGGATGAGCCCAACCTGGGCCAGAAACATCGAGTGGGTGTAGATGGCGCCCTTAGCCGGGCCGGTGGCTCCGGAGGTAAAGAGGATGGCGGCGGTGTCTGAGGCTTTAGTTTGGCTATAAGCTTGTGGAGGCTCGATAGCCGGGCTAAATTCCGGGATATTCATGATTATCTGCCGTAAGCTTTGTCCTCCCCACCCTAGGCTGCGGCCTAGGGTTACCCGGTGACGGATGGAGCGAAAAAACTTAGGTAAAATTTGACTTACTAAATGAGCCAGCTTAATGCCAACCAAGCCCTTGGGCTGGCCTTCGGCTAAGCACATGAGCATGCGCTTAATACCCATGCCAGGATCGACCATGACCGGAACTAGCGCCGCCTTAAATAGCCCAAAGATGACCGTAAAAAAATCTGGTCCTGGCGGGACCATGACCACCACCCGATCGCCTGGCTCAAGTTCACTTTGACTTATGGCTTTAGCTAAGGCTGAGCTCTCGTTATCTAGTTGGGCATAAGAGAGCCTGAAGCGGCCTAAGCAGTCAGGGCCCCTGCGGGTTATGACCGCCGGTCTATCAGGGTGGCGGGCCGCAGCTAAGGTCAAAAGTGAGGCGATGTTAAAAGGACTATCGGGCTCAATGGGGCGTGAGGGATTAAAATTGGTCAGGGGATCGGCGATAGGTAAGGGATTTTGAGCGCTATTTTGCGGGATTGGCTCAGTTGATCCCAATGAGGGCCCGTGGGGTGAGCCCGGCTCGGTGGTCATAGGTACTCCAGAGTATGAGCAAAATTACGTCTCAAACCATTAATCGAGTCGAGTAAAGCAAAGCAAAGTCTAGTCGAGTTAAGTCTAGTCGAGTAAAGTCTAGTAAAGTAAAGTCAAGTCATGTCTAGTCAAGTAAGTAAGTAAAGTCTAGCTATTTCGCCTTAAAAAATCCAAGACAATATCGCAGATATGGCCTGGCTGATCTTCGGTCAGGCAGTGGCCTGACGTTTTTAAGCCCCATAGCTCAGGGGCCTTAAATCGTTCGGCCAGATCGCGCATAAAGATGGGCGTAAAAACAAAGTCCTTAAGGCCCCATATGAGCTCGGTTGGCTTAGTCGATAGTCTCGATAAATTTCGGTCGAGATTGGCGAGAGCAGCGTAGCTTGGGTGCGAGGGCGATAGTGGGATATCTTTGATAAAGGCCCCCACGGCCTCGCGGTGATCTTTGGTTCGGTATGGCGCAAGTAAGCCCTCGATAGTTGCTTGAGTCATCGGGCGGACCGTCCCGTAGCGAACTAGCCCTCGGACAAAGAGATTTAAATTAACACAAAGAAGGCGCCCTAAAAAGAGGGTCTTTTTAAACAGTAAAAGCTTGTTAGATATCTTAGCCCCATGGGGCAGCCTTACGGCGGTATTCATCAGAGTTAAAGAGGCCACCTTTTCGGGGTTATTGGCGGCCCAGCCTAAGGCTATGGGCCCGCCCCAATCGTGGACTATCAAATGAATTGGTTCTGTTAAGTCAAGAGAATCTAACCAAGAGGAAAAATCTAAAATGCGGCCCGAAAGACTGTACCAGGGGCCAGGTCCCGGGCGACTCGATAAACCCATGCCCATCAGATCGAGAGCGAGCCTTCGATAACCGGTAAGGCCGCTAACTAAGCTGCGCCACATAAATGACCAACCCGGGTTTCCGTGGACCATGACTACCGGCGGACCGCTCCCAACGTCAAGGTAGTGGATGGCCCGCCCGGCTTCTATTGGGTAGTAGTTAGACGGAAACTTATACTGCTCAGCCCATTGGCCCCGGGGGACAACAGGGAGGCGTTTGAGAAACTCGGGCTTTAAAATTGGCGCGCTTACCATAAGCTAGAAGACCGTCTCGACGATTTTAAAGGCTAAAACGTCAACTAGCCCGTTAGCCGTGAGCTTTAACTTAGGGATAACTGGTAAGCTCATAAAGGCCAAGGTCATGAAGGGGTCAAAGTCATCTTTAAAGCCCAACATCCGGCCACTTGCCGATAATTTTTCAAGCTCTCTAACAGTTTCTTCCATGGTCATCTCGCTCATTAGCCCGCCTAAGGGTAGGGCTAATGAGCCCAATATCTGACCGTTTAAGGCTAAGGCCAGGCCGCCGCCAATTTTTTCTAAATGGCCGGCGCACAGGAGCATGTCGTTATCATCTACCCCGGCCACAACTAAGTTGTGGGAGTCGTGGCTGACGGTGGCACCAACGGCGCCGAAGCCCAGGCCTAGGCCCCTAATAAAACCCACAGAGGGCGGTTTTTTTGAGCCGTAGCGATCCCAAACGGCAAGTTTAGCTAAATCGTTAGGACCATCGGCCTGGTAGAAGCCGCGAGAGCTGGTAGGCGTTTCAATTAAATGCTCGGTTACGATTTGACCGGGCACCACGCCGATAACCCGGATATTCGGGCCTATGGCCGGGACCTTAAGGCTATCTAAAGTTAGTTGGCCTAAAGTTACGGTATGGCGGAAGGAGTCAGTATTGGCCGGCGGTTTGGACCATAGCGAGCGCCCAAATTGAGCCACCAAATTACCGCGCTGCCAAACGGCGGTGGGCTTAAAATTTTCTAAATCCGGGTATAAGGCCATATCGGCAAAATAACCTGGAACTAAGGCGCCTAGATCTCTTAGATCGTAATGGAGGGCCGGGTTTAGGGTAGCCATATTTAAAATGCTAGTAAGGTCATTGGGCCTAGCTTCTACGGCCAGGGCCACCAAGTGATTAATCGATCCCTCTCTGACTAAGTCTTGGGCATGGTGGTCGTCGGTAGCCAGATGAAAGAAGCGGCTATTGTGGGAGTTTACGGCGGGCAAGAGATCGAGGAGGTTTTTGGCGGCTGTTCCCTGGCGCATCAAGATCCTTTGACCTAAGGCCAGGCGCTCTTGGGCGTCTATTACCGAAATACACTCGTGGTCAGTGGATATACCGGCCCCGACGTAGGCCGCAAGCGATGGGCCAGTTGTGCCCGGAGAGTGGCCATCAATTAAGGCGGCTAAACTTAGTTTAGCTAAGACACCAGGGTCAGAAGCCAAGACGCCGGGAAAGTTCATCATCTCAGCTAAGCCTAGGACTCTATGGTGCTTAAGAAGCTCATTAATATCCGGGGCGTCTAAGGTGGCCCCGCCTCGCTCTAAGTGGGTAGCCGGGACGCAAGAGGGGGCCATGATAAAGACGTTAATGGGCAGATCCTCTGTGGCCTCAATTAACCATTTCAGGCCGGTAGTTCCGGCGACGTTGGCTATCTCATGGGGGTCAGCGATAACGGTAGTTGTGCCAAAAGTCGATAAGGTCTTGGCAAATTCCGTTGGCCCGGTCATGGAGCTCTCTAAGTGGACGTGGCTATCGATAAAGCCGGCGATTAAAAATCCGCCTTGGGCGTCATAGGTTTCCTTACCCTCGTAAGATCCTAAGCCGGCCACCCTCCCGCCGGCGACGGCCAGATCGCCTTTTTGAAATGCGCCAGTAAAGGGGTTATAGACCTTGGCGCCCTTGATGACTAGATCGGCTTTCTCGCGGCCTAGGGCGGCATTGATGAGAGACGCGCGATCTTTTATGTTTCGGCCTTTTAAGCGACCAATGGGAAGGTAGCTATCCATGTGTGGCCTCCTTAGTCTTCGTCGGTTTTTAGAACCGCGATAAAGGCGCTCTGGGGGACCTCGATCTGCCCGACCATCTTCATGCGCTTTTTGCCCTTTTTCTGCTTTTCTAATAATTTTCTTTTTCTGGTGATGTCGCCGCCGTAGCACTTGGCCGTCACGTCTTTACGATAGGCGCTGATGGTCGAGCGGGCAATGATGTCGCCGCCAATAGCCCCTTGGATGGCTATCTTAAACTGCTGGCGGGGTAGCTCGTCTTTGAGGCGATCGCACATCATAAGGGCCCGAGTTCTGGCTCTGTCTTTGTGGACGATGACCGAGAGGGCGTCGACTTTCTCGCCGTTTAAGAGGATATCCACCTTAACAAGTTTATTTAAGCGGTAGTCGATGAGCTCGTAGTCAAAGCTGCCGTAACCTTGGGTGACGGATTTAAGTTTATCGTAGAAGTCGTAGACTACCTCAGCTAAAGGCAGTTCAAAGGTAATTTCCACTCGGCCAGGGGTAGGGTAACTGAGGTTCGAGTTAACGCCCCGGCGATCTAAGCCAAGCTTCATGACGGCCCCGATATAGCGCTCAGGCGTTAAGATGGAGGCCTTGATATAGGGCTCAAGGGAATCTTGGATAGTTGAGGGGTCGGGATAATCTTGGGGGTTATCGATCTCAAGCTCGCGCCCGTCTTTAAGGATAAAGCGGTAGCGCACCGAAGGCGAGGTCATGATGATCGATTGATCAAACTCTCGCTCTAATCTTTCTTGAACTATCTCAAGGTGGAGTAAACCTAAAAACCCGCACCTAAAGCCTAAGCCAAGGGCTGCGCTGGAATCCTTTTGGTAGACTAAAGCCGCATCGTTTAATTTGTATTTTTCCAAGGCTTCTAAAAGGGACGGGTAATCGTCAGAGGCCACCGGGTAGATGGAGGAAAAAACGACCGGTTTTACGGTCTTAAACCCGGCTAAGGGGGTTACGGCTGGCGCGGCTGCTAGGGTAATGGTATCGCCAATGGCCACATCAGATACGGTCTTAATGCCGGCTATGATGTAGCCGACCATGCCCGCTGAAAGGAGGCTTATGGGTTCGCGGCCCAGCTTAAATAAACCGACTTCTTCGACCTTGTGGACAGCCCCGCTGGCCATGAGTAAAATTTGATCGCCCGCTTTTAAGGATCCATCAAAGAGTCTTACGGCCACAATGGTCCCACGGAAGGGATCGTAATAGGCGTCAAAGATCAAAGCCTTAAGCGCGGCCTCCTCATCGCCGGTAGGGGCTGGGATGCGCTCGATGATGGCAGCTAATGTCTCAAAAATGCCTTGGCCCTGTTTGGCTGAAATCAAAAGGGCCCCTTCGGGGTCCAGGCCTAAGTCGCGCTCGATTTGTTCTTTGGCGGCTGGTATATCGGCGGCCGGCAGATCTATTTTGTTGATAACCGGGACGATAACCAGATCGTGCTCCATGGCCGCGTAGAGGTTAGCTAAGGTCTGAGCCTCAACCCCTTGGGCGGCGTCAACTAGTAAGAGCACACCCTCGCAGGAGGCCAGGGCCCGGGAGACCTCGTAGGCAAAGTCCACATGGCCGGGAGTATCGATTAAGTTTAAGCGGTACTCTGTGCCGTCAGGGGCTCGATAGGGTAGCGTCACCGCCGAGCTCTTAATGGTAATGCCCCGCTCCCGCTCTAAGTCCAGACTGTCTAAAATCTGGTCGTGGAATTGGCGCTCGTCGATTAGACCGGCCTCCTGGATGAGGCGGTCGGCCAAGGTGGACTTACCATGGTCGATGTGGGCGACGATGGAAAAATTTCGCAAATTATTTAGTGTCTTAGTCAAGGCTTGTGTTTTCGGCCAGCTTGGGCCTAGTATTTACAAATGGAGCAATAAAGGCCAGTGTTAAGGCTATGAGCATGAAGATAAAAATGATAATAAGCCACTGAGTCATGGTAAACCCCAAAAAACTCCAAACAGGATCTTCACCGCAGATAGCCTCAGGGGAGAAGTGGAAAGGAAACCACTTATCGGGCCTCAATTTAAAAGGAAAGCGCATCTGCCCAGCCCGGCAGACGGTTATGTAGCCGGGCAGGTATTGGCTTTTAAGGTAGATTGCTTCCAAGGCTAAGGTATTAAGTAAGCCGGCGATAGCCCCGTAGAAGCTAACCACTAACCCTGGGATCCTAATAAACCAGGAGCTAGGCTTAATAAAGGCTATCAGGCCGCCTAAGGCCACTACTAAAGTATCAAAGCGGATTACGACGCAGTACTCACAGGGCCTTAACCCTAGGTACTTTTGGAAGAAGCCCACGCTAAATAGCTCTATGGCTATGGCCGTAACCGCGCCTAAAAGCCACATGGGTCTATGATTGGCATAGTCCTTTAGGGCTCCGAAAAAATCATCTAAAAGCTTTTTAAGTGGGCCAAACATTTAGGGTTGGGCCTTAGTTTGATCTTGAGTTTGATCTGGCTCTAATGCTTTCGCATTATCTGCCGATGGTTCTGCCGCTTTATCTGGCTCTTGGGCTTCTTTTAAGGCTTTCAACCGCTCGCGCTCCAAGTTAATCAGCATTTCAGCCTGTTGGTAGAAGGCTGGGCCGCCAAAATAGGTGTACTGATAACGTCCATTAATAATAAATCCTGGCACGGCGTCTATGCCAGAATTGTCGGTAAAGGCGATAACCCTCTCCATGCGCCCGATAACGTCCGGAGAATCGAAAGCCGCCTTAAAGGCCGCCCTGGCAATGCCGTTAGCGGCGGCAAAGGTTTCTTGCGACTGCGGGGTAATTAAGCTGAGGGCCCCGCCTTGGGCTCTGGCGTTTTGGAAGATGGTCTCAAATATTTTAGAGTGTAATGTTTTTTCTACGCCAAGTTGATCGAGAGTATAGAAGAGTCTGCCGTGAGCCCGCCAGTAAGACGCGCCGTCAAATAAAACATGGATGCGCTCAACTCTTACGTCGCTAGGTAGAGAGTTTAAAAACATGGTCGTAGCCGCATCCGTTTGGCGGCAATGGCCGCAGCCGTACCAAAAGAGGTAGACGACCTCGATTTTGTCGTCAGTATCGTTTAAGCGGCTTGGCCGCAAAATGGGCTTAAGGTTACCGTTGGCATCCGTTGGCGGACCAATGGTAGGTAAGGTCGCGGTCGGGGCGGTAGCTTGACCTTGGCTGGCCCCAACTTGGGCAAAGGCCGTTAGGCTTAAAGCCAAGGAAAGAGATACAACCAAAATGAGAGAAAAAAAATGTCTTATCATGTTAGCTAGCTTTCTTTGTTTTAGGTTAGTTGGTCTTAGGCGATCCTGGCGTCCGCCAAATGGAGGCCGGGTTAGGGGCAAAATGGATGACCTCAGCGGGGCCGGCGGCAGCTTCAATGACTCGCCAGGCGGCTAGCTCCTTTAGGGCTTCTTCGAGTTGCTCAGCTTTACCCATCCACCTCGATAGGAGGTTTTCCAAGGTCGCCGGCATGCCGTCGCCTACTAGTGAGCAGATGACGATATAGGCCGATGACGCGAATACGCTAAGGTTTAGATTAAATATTTGGGTGTCCATCACCCGGTAGTTAAGAGTAGACATATTATTATCTCTATAGTTATTCCCAATCAAGGCCCACGTCGGCGCAAGGCGATGAATGGGTCAAGGCCCCAACCGAGATTAGATCGACCCCGCTTTGGGCAATCTCTAAAATAGTCTCGCAATTTACCCCGCCGCTGGTTTCTAATATTACCTTAACTCCATGTTTTGAGCTGAAATCTCTAGCAAGGCTTACGGCTTGGGCCAGAATTAGGGGTTCGATGTTGTCTAGTAAGATATTAACGGCTCCGGCTTCTAAGGCTTCGGTCAATTGGCTTAGGTTATCAACTTCTACTCCAATCTTAATATCTTTTGGAGCGCCCTCTTTAGCCCGTTTAACGGCTTCGGTTAGCGAGCCCACGGCCTGTATGTGGTTGTCTTTGATTAAGATAGCGTCGTAGAGACCGAAGCGGTGGTTTTGACCGCCGCCGTGACGGACGGCGGCCTTTTCTAAAAACCTTAAGCCCGGGGTCGTCTTTCGGGTGTCTAAGAGCTTAGCCTTGGTCCCGGCGATTAGCTTATTAAGTTCCCAGGTATGGGTAGCTATCCCGGAAAGGCGGCCAAGAAAGTTTAGGGCCACGCGCTCAGCTGTTAAGATGGAAGAAGCCGCTCCGCTTATGACGGCCATAGTGGTCTTTGCCTCTATATAGTCGCCGTCTTTAACTAAAAGGCTAACCTCTAAAGATGGATCGTATAGAAGAAAAGCCTCCCTAAATGGCTCTAAGCCCGATACGGCCATAGGCGCGCGGGAAACAGCCTTAGCCCGGCCCTTTAGATCTCTGGGAATGGTAAGCTCGGTCGTTAAATCTGAGCTTCCTACGTCCTCATACAAGGCGCTAGCTACCAGAGCTTTTAACCTGAGGTCGTGATTCATGGGTTATCCCTAGAAAGGCTCCCCAAAAGGGAGAGCGAGCGCTCAAGGAGGGCTAAGCGATTTAGAGAGTCTTCTAAACGCTTTTGGGTTTGATCGACAACCTCAATTGGGGCCTTACTTAAGTAGTCTTGGTTAGCTAATTTGGCCTTAGCTGAAGTTATCTCTTTTTCAAGTTTTGCCTTTTCTTTAGCCAAGCGAGCGGCTTCGGCTTGTGGATCAATGAGCCCGGCTAAGGGCGTCCAGACCTCGCCCCACGATAAAAAGTTAGCGGCGGCGCCAGAGGGTTTACTTTCATCTTTAGAGGCTAGCCTTAGGCTTTCAGCCCCCATAAGCTTTAATAAAAGCGTCCCTTGGCTTTCTAATAGCCCCCCTAGATCGCTATCGGCTACTTTTACCACCGGCGAGAGCTTGGATGCTGGTGGGACCCTAAAATCGGATCTAGCTTGGCGTACGGCCTTAGTTACGTCCATTAAAAAGCCCACCAATTTTTCGGCCTCTTGATCGCAATCCTGCGCTCTAGCTTCGGGGAATTTGCTTAGCATTAGTGATTGTTGGGACTCACGGCTAAAACGACTGTAAAGCTCTTCGGTCACAAAGGGCATGACCGGGTGGATAAGGGCCAGTAAGTCCCGGAAAACCAAAGCTAGATTAGCTAGAGAAGAATTTTTAAGTTCAAGATTATCCGGAGAATTATTATAGAGTATGGGTTTAAGAAGCTCTAAGTACCAATCGCAAAATTCGTACCAGGTAAACTGGTAGATGATATCGCTATAGCGGTCAAAATGAAAATTTTCCAGTTCAAAAGTTACTTCTTCGGTAACCGTTTTTAAGCGCGAGCGGATCCATTTATCTGGTAGGGTTATTTTGGCAGGGTCAGCAGCCGCTAAATCTAGGGAGAAGCCGGCCTCAGAAAAGTTGGTTAAGGCAAAGCGGGCGGCGTTCCAGAGTTTATTTACAAATTTAGAGTAGCCCTCGATCCTCTTGGGATCTAACCTTAGATCTCTGGTCGGCCCGGCCTGGGAGGCCAAGGTAAAGCGGAAGGCGTCGGCGCCGTGTTGATCTAGGATCTCTAGGGGGTCGATGACGTTACCCTTGGATTTACTCATCTTCTGGCCATGGGCGTCGCGAACTAGCGGGTGGAGGACGACTTTTCGGAAGGGCACATCGCCCATCATCTTAAGGCCTAGCATCATCATGCGGGCCACCCAAAAAAAGATGATGTCAAAGCCGGTCACTAGGACGCTAGTGGGGTAGTAGCGCTTGAGATCTTTGGTATCTTCTGGCCAACCTAAGGTTGAGAAGGGCCACAAACCAGAGGAAAACCATGTATCTAAGACGTCGGGATCGCGGTCCATCTGTGAGCGGCAGCAAGGGCAGGCTAAAGGCGGCTCGCGGTCGACGATAACCGTCTCGCAGTTCTGGCAGTACCAGGCCGGGATC
>JAITJB010000210.1 GCA_031279155.1 Deltaproteobacteria bacterium
TTAAATAAGGCCTTGGCTTCCTCCCACTGATTGCCGTCACCCACTGAGTTACCTCCTCCCACTGATAGTCATCGTCAACTTATTGCCGCCTCCCGCTGATGGCCCTAGAGCTCGATTATCCTCCCCATAAGGACATCTGAGGGATAAGCTAAGGGTTTACGGCGGTAAAGGTTAGCGTGGCCCCCAAGACCAGCCTGGTCCCGTCGCCCAGCCGGGCCTGGCGGTCGACTCGAGTGCGGTTGACTTGATAATAACCGTCAGAGCCGGCCAGTTTTACTAGGGACAACATGTAGTCGTTCATATACTCGCTGGCTAGAGTTATTAAGTCCTCCATTTTAGAGTCGTCTAAAAGTCGGTCAGGGAGAAAAGCTCGGTAGCCGGAAAAGTCGGGTAGAGCTGAGATATCAACTTTTCGGCTAAGTGAGACGTTTGAGGCCGCCGCCCCTACGGCGCTAGCCACCTGGCTGGAGGGCGGGACTAAGACATAAGCCCGGGCGTGTTTGGTTACAAACGGCGAGAGGACCGCCGCTGGCGCCCCCAATAAGATGACCGGGTCGTTAATATGAAAATCAAAATTTATGGCCGGGCCCTTTGGGCCGCTTATGGCTCGGCCCAAAATCTTATTGGGATCAAAATCGTTTGTCTCAGTTGGAATTTCATCCATAGAAAGACCCATCGATAAGATTTCCTTAGCTAATTCTTGGCCAAGGCGGTCTAGCACCAGATGACAAAAATCAAAGACCTCTAAATTTAGTCTAGAAGCTAAGCATTTTGCCGCATTTTCGGAAACGCGGCTTGAGCCAATTGAATATAACCCAAGGACGTTTAAGGCGTCGGTTGGCGTAAAGCCAGACACCAATATGGCTGGATGAGATAGAGCCTTAAGGCCAGCAAACAGTCGGCCCTGCTGTAGAGAGTGTTTTTGGTATTCGTAAAGGGATAAGGGTTTGTTATGGCTAAGTTTTTTTAAGATTTCGGTTTCATCATAGCCCATGTGAGGCCCTGGTGGGAGATTGGGGATGAAAAATATCAGGTAACCTTCACCTGAATCATTTTTTTTGGCCGGATCTAAGCGGCCAATAACGTCTGCTACCTCCGGGTAGAGCATAGCCAGCCTAGCTAGAGGCAAGACCCTTCTTGGTCCGATAGAAAGATCTCCATTTAGGGTTGTATCAACTAAGCTATCGCCGCCTAAGCCTTTGGTCCTAGTTTCCACGGCCTCTACCATGGTATGCCACTGGCCGACCTTGGCTCCATTGGGGTCGATCTTAGGGCGACCGTCTTTTAGGTAGGCTAGATCGGCGGTCGTCCCGCCGACGTCTAAAATCCAGAGGTTATTTTGACCTTTATTAAGAAAACCCTTGGCTAATACGGCGCCTCCCACCAAGCCAGCCGCCGGACCTGAGACCACGGTCTCAATGGGTCTTTGGCGAGCCCATTGTTCGCCCACTAATCCGCCATCGCCCTTAACAACCATGATTGGGGCAGTTAAGCCCAGATCCTTTAGGCCTACGGCTACGGCGTCTAAGAGCCGGTTTATGATGATAACCAAACCGGCGTTTAAGGCGGCGGTGGCCGCCCGGCGCATGGCGCCCAGCTCCCCTGAGAGAGATTGGCCCATGGTGATGGGCTGAGGGTAGCGAGAACTTATGAGTTGAGCGGCTCTAAGTTCGTGGGCCGGATTTTTGATGCTGAAAAAACTTGAGACGGCCCAGGCCGAAACTAAGCCCCCGGCCTTGTGAACAAAGTCAAGTAAGGCGGCCTCATCTAGGGGTTCTTCTTGGCGCCCGTAGTAGTCGTGGCCGCCAGCGACAAAAATGGGCGTAACCGCCGGGAGCATGCCTAAGAGAGTCTGGACAATAGCTTGATTGCGATCAAAACCTATCATAATCAAGCCCACCCGGTGGCCCTGGCCTTCGGCAATGGCGTTGGTGGCTAAAGTGGTCGACAAATTTACCGATAGAATGGAGCCTGGGATAAAATATTGGCTTTTTGCTATACTCTTAAGAGCCTCAACGATGCCAACGGCCAGATCGTCATGGGTAGTAAAAGCCTTAGCTGATGCTACTACCCTTGAGGTAGACTTATCGAAGAGTACGGCGTCGGTGTTAGTGCCGCCAGTATCTAGGGCCAGGACGAGGTTTTTCATTTAGATTTCCGCATAGCGAGCGAGCTTGAGTTATCACCGGTAACTAAGAGGCTAGCCAAAAAGGACTCGGTAATAATAAATATCTTGGACCCCGGGGTAGTTTCTGGAAGCTTGTCCTCCAGGGAATCTGAAAAACTATCAGGTGCGGCCATTAAGCGGTCGCCAACCTTTAAAACCGGTCCGGCCAAAGAGAGCCAGGCTCGGAGGAGAGCCTTTTGGCCCGTCGGGAAAGAGGGCTGAGGGGGAGGGAGCTTTAAGAGCGAAGAGAGAGTTTGGAAAATAGTTTCTTGGTCGTCTAAGTTATCTAGGCTATCTAAGCTTTCTAGATTGTCTTGGCTGACTAAGCTAGCTAAGCTATCTTGGCTGACTTTATTATCTTGGTTGTCATTGTTATTTTGGCTTAGCTCTTTAAGCCCGCCTCCTCGCTTTCCTTCTCGCTCACATTCAAGCTTTTCTCCAAGCTTCTCATCTTGCTCTCCTTCTTGTTGGTCTTCAAGGTAAGCTTCTAGCTCGCTTTCTAGCTCGTATTGACCCATCAACTTGGAAATTAATTGGCTCTTGTCTAAGGCCGCTGTAATTAAAATGCGGTCAGCTTCAAGGCGATAATTTTCTGAGGCCGCCCACAGCGCCAGGGCCAGGTGAGGGGCCGTAATACTCGACCGGTTAGGTGATATCGAAGAGGGCTTAGGCGAGTTTATATTCTGGCGGAGCTCCTTAAGCAATTGGCCTTCGGACTCAAGGGAGGCCAGAGGCGGCTGAAAGACAGCCGGGCCGAGGTCTTTGGCCGATTCGATTAAGGTAGCTAAGGCTTTGGCAAAACCAATGGGTTCTTCGATCTCAAGGGGGCTTAGACTTTTAGGCGGGCTTTGACCTAAGACTCGGATCCTAAAGTCTTCCCATGCCCTCCAGGTTAGATAGAAGGCTGGTTCACTTAAATTGAGGTTTTCAGGGCTGATGGCCGGAAAGATAATCAATCGTCCGGTTAGGCTAGGTAAGGTCATGTTGGGCCCAAAATGCGTCGCGGCAAAAGATTGAGGGTAAAGCTGACTGCCATTTTTTGGCGGCTAGCGGTAATTAAGCGTGCTTTAAATCGAGTGCTTTTTAGCGAGCTCTCAAGCGTGCTCGCACAGAAATAGCTTGGTTAGGGTTAATTTTCATGGTGAAGCGTTTATGGGAGTTAAATAAATTGATAGTCGAGAAAAAACAAACCAAAACACTTAGACGGAATTTGACCTGTAAAGACCAACGTTACCAATTATTTTTATTTATTTTAAAACAATAATATTGTAATAATTATATAGTAATTCCTCCGGTCGGTCAAGTTTTTTATGGCTGGCCAGATCAGTTTGCCAGACAGCTAGCAAGATCGGTTAGTTAGCTCGGTTAGCAAGCTCGGCTAGCAAGCCCGGCTTGGGCCAAAAACCTAGGCTCACCATCAG
>JAITJB010000309.1 GCA_031279155.1 Deltaproteobacteria bacterium
AAAAAGAGGAGAAAGATGAAGGCTTAAAAACTAGGCTAGGTTAAACAGATTAGTTTAGTATCAAATCAGTAATCTAAAACGAAAATAATTACAGCCAGGGCAAGACCTCAGGGGCCAGGTAAGTTAGGATCAAATCGGCGCCAGCTCTCTTAATGCCGATAAGGCTCTCCAAGGCCGCCCGCCGGTAATCTAAGGCTCCAGCCGCCGCCGCGTGCCTGAGCATGGCAAATTCCCCGCTAACCTGATAAGCGGCTACCGGTCGATCGCTAAAGTCGGCGACCTGTCTTATGATGTCCAGATAGGGCCCGGCGGGCTTTACCATGACTATATCGGCCCCTTCTTCGAGATCTAGGCGGACCTCATAGAGGGCTTCTCGCCGGTTAGCCGGGTCCATCTGATAGCCCCGGCGGTCGCCGAAGGCCGGGGCGGAATCGGCGGCGGCCCGGAAGGGGCCGTAAAAGGCGCTGGCGTATTTGGCGCTGTAACTCATTATGGGTATGTGCTCGAAACCGTTGTGATCGAGCTCTTCGCGGATAGCCCCCACTCGCCCGTCCATCATGTCAGAGGGAGCCACCATGTCGGCCCCGGCCCTGACGTGGGTTAAGGCCTGGGCGGCTAGATGAGGGAGAGTGGGATCGTTTAAGATCCTAGTTCCGGAAATAAGGCCGCAGTGGCCATGGTCAGTGTACTCGCAAAGGCAGACATCGGTTATGACCGCCAAATCCGGGACAGCCTCCTTGATCTGGCGGATAGCTAAGGGTACCGGGCCTTGGGGGTCGGATCCGGAGCTACCGGTTTCATCTTTATAGGATGGCAGACCAAAGAGCATGACGGCCCTACCGCCCAGCCACCGAAACTCGGCGGCCACTCTAGCCGCCTCGTCGGGCGAGAGATGAAATTGTCCGGGCAGTGATTCAATGGGCTCTTTGCGGCCAGAACCGGTGACGATAAATATCGGATAAATAAGATCTACGGCTTGGACAACGGTCTCGCTGACCATCTGCCTCAGAACGCTATGATCCCTTAAGCGCCGGGGACGATCGACGGGCCAAGCCATAGAAACCTCCAAAAAAATAAACGCCGGTCGCTCCAAACAATTAGCCTAAACCATCGTCTTAGAAGCGCCGGCGAAACCGGAACAACCCGGCGGTCAGTTGTGAAAGAATTTTTTGGCCTTCTTGCCTAGCCGCCGGGTAAAGCCCTTAAGGGGCCCCTCGGCCTTCTTTTCCTCTTCCAGGCGGGCAAACTCTTCTAAAAGCTCAATCTGGCGTTCGGTAAGTTCCCTTGGGGTGACCACGGTCAAAGAGACTATCTGCTCGCCCCTCTGTGAGGATCCGGGTACGGGAAAACCCATGTCCGGGATGCGGATGAGCTTACCGTTCTGAGAGCCGGCCGGTACAAAGATGGTCTTGTTATCCCCGGCGACCGTAGGCACTTCCATCTCCCCGCCCAAAGCGGCTAAGGTCATGTCGATCTTACAATCCAACAAGACGTGTTTGCCTTCCCGGCTGAATAGTTCGTGATGCCTGACAGCGATCTCCACGTAAAGATCGCCTGGTTCACCGCCTTTACTGCCCGATTCTCCCTCGCCTCTGAGCCTTAGACGCGCCCCGGTGTTAACGCCTGCTGGCACGTGAACGGTGAGTTCTTTGTGTTTTTTGACTCGGCCCTGACCACGGCACTCCGGGCAGGGGTCAGAGGGAAAGTCGCCTGTACCATGGCACTGCGGGCAAGTGGTGGCCATGCGGATAAAGCCCATGCCTTGGACGACCTGGCCCTGGCCCTGACACTTAGGGCAAGTTTGCCGCTTGCGGCTCCGTGAGCCAGTGCCTGAGCAGGCCTCACAATTTTCCACCTTCGGGATCTTAACCTTGGATTCGCAGCCCGTATAAGCCTCAACGTAATCGATGGTTATTTCAATACCCAAATCCCGACCGTGCTTGGGGCCGTGACGAGGCGCGCCGCCAAAAAAATCGCCAAAAATATCGCCAAAGGCTGAAAAAATATCGCCGAAGCCCTGGAACCCTTGGAAACCGCTGCGGTTTAAACCCTCAAAGCCAAACTGGTCGTAGAGGCGCTTTTTCTCAGGGTCGCTTAAGACCTCGTAGGCTTCGGCAGCCTCTTTGAAGCGATCTTCGGCCACAGAGTCGCCAGGGTTGCGATCGGGGTGGTATTTTAAGGCCATGGCTCGGTAAGCTTTTTTTATTGAGTCCTGATCAGAGCTGCGGCCTACGCCAAGCACGTCGTAATAATCTGTCTTGTTGCTCATAGTGTTGGGAAGCCTTCTTATTCCGTAAGAGGAGGGCGTCCGGCCAACTTAAGCCGGAGATGGAGGGAGAGAAAAAACTTATTGACCGGTTAAGAGGGCCATAGCCTTTGATTCGTATTGGCTCAGTCCGTTAGCTTTGGCCTTAGAGGCCAAAGTGCGAAGTTCGCCGGCTATCGCCGGTCGCCCCATAGCTTGGCAGCATCTAACGTAGAGAAAGAAATTACCCTCTTCTACGGCTTTAGCTTTAACCTGGCTAAGACTATCTAGATCGCCAGACTTTTGGAAGATATCAATGGACTCAGCTAGATAATCAGCCTGGAATAGCTCTTCACCGAGCGAAGTAAGGGCTTGGGGCGTACTTTTGGAGCTTTCGGTTAGGTTCCGGCGAACCCTCCAATTAAGAGCGCTTTCGGACATATGGTCTCTTAGGTTTAAGGCCTTAAATTTAGGTTTAAGGAAAAGACTGACAAATGCTACTTTAAAATGCAAAAAAAACGGCTTTTAAGCCCAAAAACTTGAGTTGGAGCCGGCCAAAAATTTTACCCGATGCGCCTGTCCAGATCAAGCGGGCCGAGGGGCGGTTTATAAAGAAGTTTGTATGGACTACTCTGACTTATTCGCCCAAAATCATGGTCAATAGAGCAGTCGGTTTAAATCTAATCACCTTTTCGACTTTGTCAAGTAGCTAAACAAGGTTTTCTGAGGCCCTAGACTACAAATAACCAGCCTGGGCTGGTTTGCAATATGGTCATGGTCGTGTACAATTATATAAGCTTACTTAGCCCTAAGGACCGCGCTTTTATGACTCCCAACCGCTACGATCAATACCGCGATCTAAACCCCGAAGAACTGCGCCGCAAGCTAGCTTTCGAGCGCATGTTGATAGTCATATCGCTCCTGTTTTTAGCCTTACTAATCGTCGTCCAGCGCCAGCTCTTAAACTTGGGCCCGGGCTTATCTAGCAACCAAGGGGTCATCACCTTAGTCAGCATTAACATCTCGGTATTTATCCTAGGATTATTACTTTTTCTTATTCTTAGGGGACTATACAGGATTTATTTTGAGAGGCGCGACTACGGGAGCCTCCAGACCAAAATGGTGGTCTCTTTCATAAGCTTGTCCTTAATCCCGACTCTGATGATCTTTTATTTCTCCTACCTTTTAATTGGTCAGGACCACGAAACCTGGTTTAGTTCCAGCATCCGCGATACCTTTGAAGACTCCCTCTATCTTTCAGAATACACCCAAGATTTGGAAAGAAAGCTATTAATCACTAATCTTAATACCCTTCAAGCCGATATGGCCAATTTTTTGGCCCCAAACTCTAACGCCCCCAACAATCTAAATTTCAAAAGCTACCTAGACCTAAGGCGCCAAGCCTTAGGTCTCCAGAGCGCTCAGTACTACGATCTGGAAGGCAATCTGTTAATCACAACTGGCGCCGCCCCCGAAACCCCCATTGACAAAGATTGGCTCAATGCTCTAAAAGGCCATGATAGCTTTCAGCCCGCCGCCTATCACACTTCCAATGGCCAGCTTAAACGCTACGCAACCTTGGCCCTCTCCCAAGGTCAAGTCATAGGCTTTCTCTCTGTGGTTAGCTTAAGCCCCATGGATTTGGGCGGTAAAACCGCCGAAATCCGTCAAGGACTGGAAAAATATCGGGCGGCTTTAGGCATCTCTCAACCATTTAGGGTGGCCCAATTGACCTCTCTAGCCGGGGTCACGCTCTTGGCCGTGTTTTTGTCCATCTGGATCGGAGCCCGGCTCGCTGGCTCCCTATCGGCCCCCATCACCGAACTAGTGGACGGCACCCACCGTGTGGCCAAAGGGGAGCTAGACTTTGTGTTAACCCCGGTCAATAAGAGCGGGGAAATGGCTCATCTGGTCTCAGCCTTTAACCAGATGACCAAAGAACTTAAAGAGAGCTACTCTGAGCTCGATCGCCGGAGAAGCTTTTTGGAAGCCATCTTAAAGCAGGTCTCTAGCGGCGTCTTAATTTTTGATCTCGATGACCACCTGGTTAAATTTAACCGGGCCGCCCAAGACCTTTTGGACTTGACCGACGTTGAACTGGCAATCGAGCAGCCTTTAATAGTCAAAAAGCTCTTAGAGCTAGACGTCCGGGGCCCCCGCCCGGTCTTTCAGGGTTTTTTGGAAGTCAACGACAAGACCTTGAGCCTAACCTTGAGGCGGACTCCATTATTCGACGAAGACGGACGCTCTCTAGGTTATATTATTACTTTTGATGATTTAAGTGAATTGGAAAGAGCCCAGCGCCTAGCCGCCTGGCGGGAAGTGGCCAGGCGCATTGCCCATGAGATCAAAAACCCCTTAACCCCCATATCGCTTTCAGCCCAAAGGCTAAGGCGGCGCTTCGGCCAGAGGCTTGGCTTTGAAGAAGACGGCTTAATCTTTGATGAATGTACGGCGGTCATTATCCGGCAAGTGGAAAACATGCGGCAATTGGTCAACGAATTCTCCCAATTCGCCAGGCTCCCGGAAATCAATCCCCGACCAGCCGACTTCTTAAAGGTGACCGAAGAGGCCTTGGCCCTGTTCCGTTCGGCCCATCCGGCCATCCTCTTTACCCTGGAGGTTAAAAAGTCCCCGGAAAACTTTGTCTTTGACCCCGAACAGATAAGCCGGGCCATCACCAACCTTTTAACCAACGCCGCCGCCGCCACCTGCGGTCAAGGTAAGGTCAATTTAACCATAGATTTCGAAGAACTTATCGGCGTAAGCCTAACGGTGGCTGACGATGGCCCGGGGCTATCAGCAGAACTGAGGGACCGCATTTTTGAGCCTTATGTAACTTCCGGCCCTGAAGGCCGGGGCTTAGGCTTAGCCATTGTCAGCGCCATTGTCCGCGACCACGGTGGCTTTATCCGAGTAGCCGATAATAAGCCTCACGGGACCAGTTTTACGCTGACCATTCCTTACCGCAAGAGCTAATAATCATAACCAAATAAATGTGAGTTTATGACTGAAAATCTCGCCCCAAAAGCCCAGATCATCGCTACCGGTAGTGAACTCGTGCTAGGCCAGATGGTCGACACCAATAGCGCCTGGCTCTCAGCCTATCTGGCCTCCAAGGGAGTCCGTGTAGTTAAGCATACGACCGTAGGCGATGAACTGGCCCCGTTGGTAGAAATTTTAAGGCAATCTTTTAGGCAATTTGAGGTCACGGTGGTAACCGGCGGCTTAGGCCCGACCGAAGACGATCTAACCCGGGTAGCTGTGGCCAAGGCCTTGGGGCTATCGCTAAACTTCCGGCCAGATCTGGCCGAAGATCTTATGGCCTCTTTTTTGCGAAGATCTTATAAAATCTCCCCCAACCAGTATCGGCAAGCTTGGCTTCCGCAAGATACCGAGCTAGTTAAAAATCGTTGGGGCACAGCTCCGGCCTTCTGCCTTGACCGGCCAGGGCGGCTGATGCTTTTTCTGCCGGGCGTCCCGGCAGAAATGGAAAATATCACCCGATCCTTCTTGGGGCCTAGGCTAGAATTGAAGTTTGGGTCAAAGCTCGGCCTGGTAAGGACCACTATCCACCGCGCGGCTGGCTTAGGCGAGGGCTTAGTTGATCACAAGCTAGGCGATCTGATCCGTCAGTCCCTTAACCCCTCCCTAGGGCTTTTAGCCGGCCCCTTTGAAA